>JANLFZ010000215.1:520-10051 GCA_024653385.1 Thermoguttaceae bacterium
CCGTAGGTCGTATTGCACCCGGTCGCCGCCAGCAGGCAGATCGCGCAGAAGCCAAGGACGGCAAGGGATACGGTTCGCTGGTTCATGAAAGGCACCTCGACGGATCGGTTCGCGACTGGTAAGCCGCCTCGTGCGTGTGTGGTCTCGAAGCCGAGAGTATTTATCGTGTGAACCTGCGCCGAACTTGCGGGTTTTTCCGCAAATGCCGAAGATTCGGTTCCGGCAGACCGTACCCGCCACAACGAACAAAGCCCTCGTGCGGACCCGTTCCGCACGAGGGCTTCGGGAATTCCCCGACAAGCGGGTGGTTTTATCTGTCTAGCGGTGGGGGCGGAACAGACCCGAGAACGGGCCCTTCGCCGTGCCGTCGTCGAAGTCGAGGAACCACCACCCGTCACTCCACTCCAGCGTCACCTTGCGCCAGCCCAAGGGAACCTGCGGATAGGGGTAGAACGGGCCGATGTACGGCCAAGCAGCGGCCGAATGCTGTTTCGGATACGTCAGAGCCGCGTAGTTCGGATAAGCCGAATAGCTTGGCCAAGCGCAGTTGGGCATGTTCGGCTGGTCAAACCGCATGGGACCGGCGCTCGAACCCATGGGCAGCGGTCCGCCGGCAGGCGCCATCGGAAGCGGAGCGCCGCTGGCGCCCGGGGAATGGGCCGCCCCAGCGGGGATCGGCGCCGGAGGAACCGGAACCGGGGCCGGGGTGGGCGCCGGCGCGGCCGGGGTGGGCTGGTTGTACGCCACCATCGTCGGCTGGACGTTGGGCAGCACTGCGGGCGACACGACCAGGGTGGGTTGCGGCGCCACAGCCGGCTCACGATTCTGCCGAGGCGGCGCCAGGGTCGGCTCTTCGAGGCCGGTTCGGGCGATCGGCGACGGGGCGTTGCTGCCGACGGTCACTGCCAACCGCTCGGCCCGCTGTGAAGGCACCGGGGCAGCCGGCGAAGCCGAAGCCTTTTCGGCGCCGACCATTCGATTGCTCTGAGCGCTCAGCATGTCGCGAAGGAAGGGTCGCGGCGTCTGCTCGGCCGCCAAAGCCCCTTGAACTGGTTGGAGAGGACGAACCGTCTCGGCCGGCTTGGCAGCCGCGTCGGCCTCTTGCCCGACGACCGTCAGGTTGTTGACGACCCGCGTGACCCCCGGGGTCTGGAACGCCAGTCGCAGGGCCGTGTTCATCTGCTCTTGACTGGTGACCTGTCCGCGGAGCCACGCGGTACCGTCTTGGAACTTCACTCCGATTTTGTATCCGTGCAACTGGCCGCTTTCCTTCAGGCTCGCGGCGATTTGCTCGGCGACCTCTTGGTTCCCGGCGTAGGTCCAGGCGGGTACCAGGGCGACCGCTGCGGCGACCAAAAAACCAACAAACAAACGTCGCATGCCATCCCTCCTGTCAGGAACACCCCGGTGGTGGGGCACCGGAGAACGACGCGCTCTTCGCGCGCCTGCTTGCCCCGTCCCGCGCCCGGCTCGGCTGGCCGATGGCCCTGGACCTTGGGCATTCTTGTGGTTGTCGTATAAGGATCCCAGCAATGCCGGACGAAAGGGAGAGGAGGGATTCGCCACGCGAAAACCGAACACGCCGGACTGTCGCGGTTGGCCCCCCTCGCGCAACTTCCGAATCCGATGCTTGCTGCCTGACTATACGTTTCGGTTCGGGATCGGGACGAAAGGTAGATTTTTTTCGATTTTGCGGGGGTTCGCGGTCCCGCCACGCACAACGGACGTAACGGATGCTTCGGAAATTCAATCGCGCCAAGCACTTCTGCGCCGCCAGCGACTCCCCATGGCGCACCGCGACGATCCGCGATCCATCGGTGCGGATTGCAAAATCCGCGCAAAACTCATGCGATGAGAACTAGCCCAGAGAGTGGTCTGTTACCACACTCCGGCATGATCCGAGCGTTGGAAGTCGCAAGTAGCGACAAGCACCATGACCGAGAAGCTTGCCCCAGAGACCACCCAGTACGCCGGCGTCATCGCCAACGCGACGACGGTCGCCATGCCCGCCAAGCCCAACAAGGCGAGAAACAGACACCGGCACTTGCCTTCAAACCGCGAGCCCGTGCTGAGTCTGGTCCCCAGGGATGCGAAAAGGCCGAGTACTTGAACCGTTGCCAAGCCGGCCACCAGCAACGACCCAGAAGTGCTATCCATGGGCGCAAGACTCCCCAAATCCGTTTGGGATGCAGGCCGTTCGATCCCTGGCCATCCGACGGCGGCTGGCGGATCGTCCACCTGCTTTTTCCCTGGCAAGTCGCGGGACTTAAGGCCAGACTCCGTTTCCGGCCTGCCCAGCCCGGCCCGTAGCGACTGGCGTGCCAAACGGGCGCGAAATCGAAATACCGGACAGGCCGCGCGGGGAACCCAGGCAACCGCGGGATCTTGCGCGACCTGCGGCGTGCCGTCCCGCGGGCACACCAGCCGGGACGATTGTACCCGATCTACCGAGGTCTTGTAAAACCTACAATCGGTCCGTTCTTGGAAAGGCGGGCAAGCGAGGGAGTCCTACGACTTCTTCGTGGTCTTGGCAAAGGCCGCGGTGATCCGTTGGCGGGTTGCTTTGCTGCCGCACTTGGGGCACTTGATCGGCTTGTGGCGATCGTGCTCCTCGAAGGTCTGCTTCTCGACGAACTTCTCACCACACTGCGTGCATTCGAATTCGTAGTTGGGCATGGCATGGCCTCCTCGAAATGCCCTCACAGAATGAACTTGCTCAGGTCCTCATCCTGCGCTACGTTTTGAAGCCGCTGATTCACGTAGGCCGCGTTGATGACGACGCGGCCCATCTTCATGTCCGGGGCCTCGAAGCTGAGTTCCTCCAACAGGCGTTCCATGATGGTGTAAAGCCGCCTGGCGCCGATGTTCTGGGAGGTCTGGTTCACGTGGAAGGCATAGCTCGCCAGGCAGTCGATGGCATCGGGCTCGAAGACCACCTCGACCCCTTCGGTCCCGAGCAACGCCTGGTACTGCTTGACCAGCGCGTTCTTCGGTTCGGTCAAGATCCGGATGAAATCGTCCTTCGTCAACGCGCCCAGCTCGACCCGGATCGGAAACCGCCCCTGGAGTTCGGGCATCAGGTCGCTCGGTTTCGCGCGGTGGAATGCCCCGGCCGCGATGAACAGGATGTGGTCGGTCTTGACCCAGCCGTATCGGGTCTGCACGGTCGTCCCCTCGACGATCGGCAACAGATCGCGCTGCACGCCTTGGCGAGAGACATCGGGCCCGTGCGCCGTGTCGCTGGCCACGACCTTGTCGATCTCGTCGATAAAGATGATGCCCAGGTTCTGGGCCAGGTCGATGGCCTGGGCGTTGACTTTCTCCTGGTTGATCAGGGCCTCGATCTCTTGTTCGAGAAGCACCTTGCGAGCCTCGGCGACGGTCAGATCGCGGCGGGCCGTGTGCTTGGGGAGGATCTTCTCGAACATCGCGTGAAGATCGATATCCATCTGCTCCAGCCCGACCCCGGTGAACATCACCGGGGCTGCCTTCTGCTCGACGGTGATCTCGACGCGGCGGGTCTCCAATTCGCCGGCTTCGAGCATCGACCGAAACTTCTTGCGGGTCCGCTCGTACCGCTCGGCGGTATCCGCCTCCATGCCGGAGTCGACGACCGCGGGGCGCGGCACCAAGAGATCGAGCAGTCGCTCCTCGGCCCGGGCTCGGGCCTCGCACTCGACCCGCTCCTTCTCCTTCTCGCGCACCAGGCCGATCGCGTTCTCGACCAACTCGCGGACCATGCTCTCGACGTCGCGGCCGTAGTAACCGACCTCGGTGTACCGGGTGGCTTCGACCTTGATGAACGGGGCGCCGGTCAGCCGGGCGAGGCGACGCGCGATCTCGGTCTTGCCTACCCCGGTCGGGCCGATCATCATGATGTTCTTGGGCGCCACCTCCAAGCGCATTTCCTCGGGGAGTCGCTGCCGCCGCCAACGGTTGCGGATGGCCACGGCCACGGCCTTTTTCGCCGCATCCTGGCCCACGATGTGCCGATCGAGTTCCGCGACGATCTCCCGAGGGGTCAGTTCTGCCACTCCAATTCCTCCACGAGGATGTGCGTGTTGGTGTACACGTCGATGCCCGCCGCGATTTCCAGCGCGGTGCGGACGATCTCCGGCGCCGTCAGCTCCGAATGGGCCACCAACGCCCGGGCCGCCGCCACCGCGTAGTTGCCCCCGGAACCGATGCCCAGAATGCCGTCGGTGGGCTGCACCACATCGCCGTTTCCGGTGACCAGGAGGGTGTGCCGGGCATCGACCACGGCCATCATGGCCTCCAAGCGGCGCAACACGCGGTCGGTGCGCCATTCCTTGGCCAACTCCGTGGCCGCCCGGGGCACGTTCTGCGGAAAATCCTTGAGTTTCGCCTCGAACCGTTCCAACAGCGCGAAGGCGTCGGCCGTGGAACCCGCGAACCCGGTAATGACCCTGCCGTCCATGATCCGGCGGATCTTCACGGCATCGGCCTTCATGATCGAGTTGCCGACGGTCACCTGACCGTCCCCCCCCATGGCGACGATCCCCTTGTGCCGCACGGTCAGTATCGTCGTCGAATGGGTTTTCATCCGTTGACTTCTCCCGGCGGATGGAACTCCCAGACCTGTCTGGGTTCCCATTCCGCTTCCACTGCGCATTCTATGCGCCTCGGCCGGAACACAGACGACCACGCCCTCAATATGGCGGAACTTCCCACGGAATGCCAGGGGGAGGCCATGCCGGGCCGCGGCGTGTCGGCACCTCGGCCCCCTTGGACGGACGCCGGGCTTGCGGTATACAAGCCGATGACGTCGGCGTTGGATCGAGCTTCCCACAAAGGTATCCGATGGACCTCAATCTCAGGGATAAGGTGGCACTGGTGACGGGTGGGTCGCGGGGGCTCGGCCGGGCGATCTGCCTGGGACTCGCTGCCGAGGGGGCCAGGGTCGCCATCCATTACTACCGCGATCTCGACCAAGGCATCGACCTGGTCGCCGAAGCGGCCGAACTGGCCAAGGTCCTCCGCGCGGGCCACGGCGTGGCCACCACCGCCGTGCCCGGCAACGTCGCCAAAGCCGACGACGTGCGCGAGATGTTCCGCCAGACCGAGGCCGCGCTCGGGCCGATCGACATCCTGGTGAACAACGCGGGCATCTGGCCGACGGCCTACGTGCGCGAGATGACCGAGGACCAATGGAACGCGACGATCGCCGTGAACCTCACCGGCCCGTTCCTCACCTGCCGCGAGGCCGTGCGCCGCTGGCTCGACGCGGGCCGCAAGGGGCGAATCGTCAACATCACCTCGCAGGCGGCGTTCCACGGCTCGACCACCGGGCACGCCCACTACGCCGCCTCGAAGGCCGGCCTGGTCACGTTCAGCATCTCGCTCGCCCGGGAAGTCGCGTCCCAGGGCATTTACGTCAACTGCGTGGCCCCGGGCATGATGACCACCGAGATGGCCCGCGAGGCGCTGGAAAAAGGCCAAGAGGAATACCTCAAACGCATCCCCTTGCGGCGCATCGCCGACCCGGCCGAGGTCGCCTGCGCGGTCGTGTTTCTGGCGTCGGATCGGGCCAGCTACATCACCGGGGCCACGATCGATGTCACCGGGGGCATGCTCATGCGATGACCCCGCTTGGGGCACTTGCGCCACACCAACCGAGGAGACCATGCTCGCCACCGCCAACGAAGTCCTTGCCCACGCCCGGGCGAACCGTTACGCCGTTCCCGCCTTCGACTGTGTCGAGGATGTGTTCGTCCGGGCGGTCCTCGAGACGGCCGAGGCGTGCCGATCGCCCGTGTTCCTCATGTGCCTCGAACCCGACATGGCGGGCAATGGGTGGACGTACTTTTCGGGGCTGGTGCGGGCCGTGGCCCAGCGGCACGAGGTTCCCATCGTCCTCCACCTCGACCACACGACAAGCCTGGAGACGATCCGGCGGGCGATCGGCCTGGGCTTTACCTCGGTGATGTTCGACGGATCGGCCTTGCCGTTCGACGAGAACGCGCGCCAGACCCGCCTGGCGGTCGAAATCGCCCATCGCCACGGCGTCAGCGTCGAGGCCGAGTTGGGCCGGGTGGGCGGCATGGATCTCGAGGAGACCCAGTCGACCGACAACGTGCTGACCGACCCCGGCGAGGTCGCCCGATTCGTCGAGCTGACCGAGGTCGACGCGCTGGCCGTGTCGATCGGCACGTCGCACGGAGTGTACCGGTCGCTTCCCAAGCTGAACATCGAGCGGCTGAAGGAACTCAACGCCGCCAGCCGAGTGCCTCTGGTGCTGCACGGCGGCTCCGGCACCCCCGAAGACCAGGTCCGCCAGGCCGTGCAACACGGCATCTGCAAGATGAACATCTACGCCGACTGCCGCATCGCCATGCGCAAGGGCCTCGAGCGTGCGGTGTCCGGCCTGCGGCGCCCGGATCCGCTGCCCTACGAGGTCTTTGGACCGATCCGCGAAGAGATTGCCAAGGCGGTCAAAGAGAAGATCCAGTTATTGTCCTCCGAAAACCGCGTTTGAATGGGGTTGCACCGATCTAGGAGCGTCTGGAACATGGTAACTGTTCGCGGGGACTGTCCCGATCTTCGCGGCGAGGGAACGCGAAAAGGGGAGTGTCCCCTTCCGGCGTAAAGGGGACGGGCACACGGCACGAGCACCACGGACCACCGACGACTGATTACCGCCATGCCTCGACTGCTAGCCATCAGCGATACGTACATCCCCGCGGGCTTCATGGAGCAGGGGCTCGCCTCGCTGGAACCGCTGGGCGTCGCCATCGAGGTGCGCCGCTGGGAGCACTCGACGCTGGTGGAACTCCAGCAGGCCAACCTGGCGATCGAGAAGGGGGGGCCCGAGGCCGTGCCCCTGCCGCCCGAGGTGGCCGAGAACGTCGCCGGGTTCGACATCGTCGTCGTGCAGTTCACGCCGCTATCGCGCAGGTTCATCGAGTCCGCGACGAACTTGAAGGTGATCGGCGTGCTCCGCGGAGGCACCGAGAACGTGGATGTCGCGTGCGCGACCCAGCGGGGAATCTGCGTGCTCAACACGCCGGGCCGGAACGCCCGGGCCGTGGCCGAGTGTACGATGGGCCTCATCCTCGCCGAAGTCCGCAACCTCGCCCGGTCGCACGCCTGCCTGAAGCGCGGCGATTGGCGGCGGTCGTTCCCCAACAGCGACGCGATTCCCGAGTTGTACGAGAAGACCGTCGGGCTGGTGGGATTCGGCGCCGTCGCCCGGTTGGTGGCCGGCTATCTGGTCGCGTTCGGCAGCCGCGTGCTCGCCTACGATCCGTACTTTTCGGGCGATTCCGGGCCGGTGCGCCTGGTGGACCTCGAGACGCTCTTGCGCCAGTCGGACGTGGTCTCGATCCATGCCCGGCTGACCGAGGAAAGCCGCCACCTCATCGGCCCGCGGCAACTGGCCCTGATGAAACCCACCGCCGTGCTCGTCAACACGGCCCGCAGCGGACTGGTCGACGAGCAGGCCCTGATCCGGGCGCTTCAAGAACGGCGGATCATGGGCGCGGCCCTGGACGTGTTCGACACCGAACCGCTGCCGCCGGACCATCCTCTGCTTGCGCTGGACAACGTGACGATCACGCCGCATCTTGCCGGCAGCACGATCGACGCCTTCCGCAACAGCCCGCGCCTCTTGGCCGAGCACCTGGCGCGGCTCCTGCGCGGCGAAGGACCGCTGCCGATCGTCAACGGGGTGTCGCCCCGGTTGTAACGCGGGATTTGGCCCGCGGTGAGACTCGGAGGAACGCACCGCGGCACACGGAGGACGAATTCGCCTCTTTTCCCATCGGATGATTCCGGGTATGTTGTGCCAAACCGAAGCGCTAGCCGCTTGGCGGCCGGCCGTCGACACCGCGGGCTGAGTTCCGATCGCGGATTTCGACCCCGGCTCTGCGACTTCCGAGTTCCGACCTTTGACCCCAGGAGGGCCCTGGCATGAAAGCAGTCCTCATCGCTCCACGCAAGTACGTGCAAGGCCGCGGCGTGCTCAAGGAAATCGGCACGTACCTGGCCCTATTGGGCAAGCGTCCGCTGTTGCTCTGGGATGCGTGCGTCAAGGGCCTGGTGGGCGACCTGGTGCTGGCGAGCGTGCGCCAGGCCGGGCTCGAGCCGGTCGAAGTCGCCTTCAACGGCGAGTCGACCAAGGAGGAGGCCAACCGCGTGGCCCAGATCGCCCGCGACAAGGCGGCCGACATCGCGGTGGGCATCGGCGGCGGCAAGACCCTGGATACGGCTAAGGCCGCGGCGGTCTACGCCGGCCTCAAGATGGTCACCGTGCCCACGATCGCCTCGAACGACTCGCCCACCAGCGCCGCCAGCGTCTGGTACGATGCCGAGGGCAACTGCACGGGCTGGGATTGCTGGCCGTTCAACCCCGACATCGTGCTGGTCGACAGCCAGGTGATCGCCAACGCCCCGGTCCGCGCGTTCGTCGCCGGCATGGGCGACGCCCTGGCCACCTGGCTGGAGGCCGAGGCGGCCTACAAGACCCGGGCCGTCAACCTCGCCGGCGGCGTGCCCACCATGGCCGGCATGGCCCTGGCCCGGCTCTGCTTCGACACGCTCATGGAATACGGCATCGAGGCCAAGCGGGCCCTCGAGCTGCACGTGGTCACGCCCGCCGTCGAGAAGGTCATCGAAGCGAATGTCCTGCTCTCGGGCCTGGGGTTCGAGAGCGGCGGCCTGGCCACGGCCCACATGATCGCCAACGCCCTGCCCTCGTTCCCCGAGTGCAAGCGGTTCATGCACGGCGAGAAAGTCGGCTTCGGCATCATCAGCCAGCTCTGCCTCGACGACGAGGTGAACACCGACGAGATGTACGAGATCGTCGATTTCGAGATCGCCATCGGCCTGCCCGTGACGTTCGCCGACTTGAACCTCGAAGGCATCGGGCGCGAGCGGCTCAGGCAGATCGGCGACATCTGCGCCGGCGACAACTCGCTGTGCAAGAACCACCCGTTCAAGGTGACCTCCGACGACGTGGTCGACGCGATGATCGCGGCCGACGCGCTGGGCCGCCGGCGCAAGGAAGTGGCCCTGGGCGGTTGAACCGTCCGCGCCCGAGGTTGCCCCGCGAATCACCGTGCTTGAGCCTCTCGCCTTGGCGGCCATGAACCCAACGCCCCCCTTGCCGCGCAGTCCGGAGCTGATGTCCGTCGGCCAGACGGCCTTGGTGGTCGTCGACGTCCAGGAGAAGCTCCTCCCCCATATCGCCAACCGGCGCCGGGTCGCGTGGAACGTCCGGCGTCTGATCGACGGGGCCAAGATCCTCGGCCTGCCGGTCGTCGCCACCGAGCAGTACCCTCGAGGGCTCGGTCCGACCGTGCCGGAACTCGCCGAGCGACTCGGCACCATCCCCTCGAAGCTCACGTTCAGTTGTTGCGGGTGTCCCGGGCTGTTCGACGACCTTCAGGCCCGGGGCATCCACAAGCTGCTCGTCTGCGGCATCGAGGCCCATGTGTGCGTCCAGCAGACGGTGCTGGATCTTCTGGGCGCCGGATGGCGGGTCTACGTCGCCGCCGATGCGGTCGGCTCGCG
>JANLFZ010000216.1:0-912 GCA_024653385.1 Thermoguttaceae bacterium
CGGGGACTGTCCCCTTCGGCCGTGAAGGGGGCAGGCACGTTTTTCGGCCCGCAAGGGGCCGAAAGACGAGCCTGTCCCCAGCCTGCGAACGGTTACACGTTTCCCCCTAGTTTGGCAGAGACCTCCGCGGTGATCAACCTCCCCAACGGTTGTTTCAGGGTCCACCGTGAGCTAGGATCGAACAGAGGGGTAAAGCGCTGGCGGTGTCGAGCGAATAGACCCATGGTCATGCAGTTCCTTTGCCCGAACGGGCACAAGATCCACTGTGGCGAAGAGCGGGCGGGCATGGCGGCGCGGTGCCCCAAGTGCGGCGTCAAGTTCCGCATCCCCACGCCGGACGAATTGAGTGTCGAGGACACCGGCGCCCCGGCCGCCGAGTCGCCCGGTACGGGACCCGAGGGAGCCTTGGAGTCAACGCCGTCGCCCATCGCGGTCGGCCCCGCCGTCGGCCAGGGGCAAATCGAATTCGTCTGTCCCGGCGGCCATCTTCTGCACGGGCCGGCCGGCCTTCAAGGCCAGCCGGGCGAGTGCCCCGAGTGCGGATCGAGATTCCGCATACCATCGTACGACGAACTCGAAGCCGAGGAGGAACCACCGGAGCCCGAGCCAACCCCCCCGCCGCCCATCCCCCAGCGTGCCGCCGGAAGGCCCGCCGGCGACCTCGTGGAGACACTCGAACCCATTGACGAATGGGCGAAGACCGAGCCCGAACCGAAGCAACCCGAGCTGACTATCCCAGAGAGCCAGACCAGGACCCCCGGTCCTGGGTCGAACTCATGGGCCACGCTGTTCCCGATGCTCTGGGCCCACAAGGCCGAGGGCGCGACTATCGAAATCTGCCACGGCAACGGACAGCGCGCGACGCCCGAGAGGTTCTTTCCCGCTCTATCGCGGGGCGATCACGCCGTGTTC
>JANLFZ010000216.1:923-10001 GCA_024653385.1 Thermoguttaceae bacterium
AGCCCGATGGATCCTTCACCCTGACCGCCCTGGCGTGGGATGCGATCTCGTCGGTCGTGGTCCGTCGAGCAAAACGCCTGCCCGCAGGCGGCGTGTGACGCCGACCGAACACGCATCCTCCCGGTGCGGGCCGTGGTTGCTTATTCGTCCTCCACGAGGTCGCCCTCGGTAATCATGCTGAAGCCTTTCGATCCGAGGGTCTCCAGGCCCGCGTCAATATTGTCGACCATCAGCGCCACGGCGGGCCGACCACGTGGTCGAACCAACAGCGGATAGGCTTGCACAATATTCACCTCGGCCTGGAGCAACGCCGTGCAGATCTGGAGGAGCGGCTGAGGACCGTCGGGAAGTTCGACCCCGATCAGGTCGCTTTCGATGATCGCCAGGCCCGCACGCTCGAGGATCTCTCTTCCCTCCTCGGGGTGGCTTAACAGGAACCGCACGAAGGCGCACTCGGCGGCATCGGTGATCGACAGGGCCACGATGCGCACCGTGCTGCCCTCGAATCGGCGAACCACTTCCAAGAGCTGGCCGACCCGGTTTTCGAGAAATACGGTAAACTGCCGGATCGATGGATAGTTCCGGCCGCGCACGGTCGACACGCCCGTCCCGGCACCCGCGTCGGTGCTCATCGCTATGGTCCCTCCAACGAAACGGTCGGTACGCTGGCCAATGCGCCGTGGGGCCTTCCGGAGACGGGAACAATCACCTTGCCGATGCTGAACGCTTTGCCTCCCCCACAGAGCAAGCCACGATCCAGTGGTCGCCTCCGGACAGCCTCTAAATATAGTCGCTGCAAATCTTTCACTCAACGGGAGACCGACTGCCGATGCTCCGCGAGCATGCTATCGAGGTCCGGGTGCGCTACCAAGAGTGCGACCCGATGGGCTACTTGCACCACGCCAACTACTTCGTCCTGTTCGAGATGGGTCGAACCGAACTACTTCGGGCTTCGGGTGGCAACTACCGCCAAATGGAGGAACAAGGGATCTTCGTTGTCGTGGTCAAGGCCGACTGCCGCTACCACCGCCCGGCCCGTTACGATGACGTCCTCCGCATTGTCACCACCGTCACGCGAGTCACGAGCGCCACGATCGAACACGAGTACCAAGTGACGCGCGACGGCGAGTTGTTGGCAACCGGCCACGTGGTGCTCGCTGCCGTGGATCGACAGGGTAGGATCCGCGCCGTACCCGACTGGCTCAAACTGGATTCGATCGACGGGATATCGGCCCTGGACCACCAGCAGATGCCGTAGGATGCGTGGCTGCACGCACGCAGAGCGCGGGTTGTAGGTTTCCCAAGCCGACGCCGCAGGGGCACAAGCACGCCCTCTACTGGTCAAAATCACTCTTAATAGCCCTGATCACACAACCATGATTAGCGGCAAGGCAAAAGATTTTTTTTGTGGATTACACGGCGCGGCACCTCGTTACATTAAGTATATGGGCGGGGCGGGACATGGCCGCTGCCGCGGTCTTACACAGCGGGGCCGGATAGGGGGGGTAAATCCGGTTGGGCGACAGGTGAAGGCCGGCGGGTTCGAACCTCGGACCCGCCGGCGATTTCAATTCCCGCTGCTGCTCCGGCATCGTCATCGCTTGGGTGCCAACACCGCGTAAAGCGAGGGACGCCGAGCCGCTAGAATCGCCTCTCGCAAATCATTGGCCGATCGAGGCATCTCCGTGGGCTGATACTCCGGAAGATAGCCACCAGGCTTGTGGGGGTCATAGATGCGCAGATAGCGGAGCGGCCGGTCCGCATCGAGATCAATCACCGCCGACACAATGCCCGCCCTGCGATACTCCGATCGGGCGACGACCGCCCCCGTCGGGTCCACAATCATGCTCCGGTGAATTACCTCGGTAGAGGGGTGTGTTGATTCCACCAAGAAGTAGACGCCATCCATGGCGCGCGAGATGTCCCGCAGATTGCGGAATAACGCGTCAGGGCCCCAGCTCTGCGTTGGCGTGAACACGATGTCGGCGCCTTGGATGGCATAACACCGATCCAGTTCGACCATCCATTCGTCGGCGCAGATCCTGGCGGCAACGCGCCCGAAATCGGTCTCGAAAACGGGGGCCGCCTCGCCGGGCACTTGTTCGTCGTGGGTCTTGGCGATCTTGAAGTAACGGCCAACCTCCTGGCCGTCGCGACCAAAGAGGATGGCCTCGTTGCGCTCGATGCGGTCAATCACCCCGGCCACCAAGACGTACATGCGGTACTGGCGCGCTTTCTCGGCCACCCGCGCGAGGTTCTTCTTCGCGGTCGCGGTCATGGTCTCGATCTGCTTCTTGTCCGGCCCGGCAATCCAAACGAACTCGTAGGTCGAGACGATGTCGCTTCCCAGCCGGCCGGCCTCGTCGAGCCGGGCCACGAGGTCGTCGATGCCCAGGTGCGCCTCGATCGCGCTGACACGGATGCGGCGCTTGGCCCACGGTCGCTTGGGCGGCAACTGCACCGGCGCGGTGATCGCGGCAAAGGCGGGGCTCCGATTGGGCGATCGGCCGGGGCTTAGGCTGGCCTTTGCAAGGCTCGCCGTCGCCACGCCGCCCGTCCGCGCCGTGCTGGCGATCCGCTGACCCTCCCGGTCGATCACGTACGCCCGGCCGATCGGGCAGCCGCAATAAGGCGGATAGAAATTGGTGATCCATCCAGGGCCACGGTACGCGTATCGGGCACAAGCGATGACGATCCCATAATCGGCCGCACGACCCTGCGATGGAAAATCCTGGGCGTACTCGTCTTCGACAGGTTCCGGCGCCTGCGACCACAGCACCACGCGCGCCCCCTGGGCCGCGTACACCAGATCGATCTCCGGAAAAAAGCGATCCGTGCCGATCCGCATGGCCACGGGACCAAACTCCGTGGGAAAGACCGGCAACTCGTCGCCCAAATCGATCGCCTCGTCCGGCATCTTGTGCGACTTGCGGTACTTCCCGACCAGCCGCCCCTGGCGATCGAGCAGAAACGACGTGAGGTACGTCTTGCTCCCGTCGCGCTCGCGCAGGTTGGCGACCACGTACATCTTGTGCTTCTGGGCGGCCTGGGCGAGGGCTTCGCTTGTGGGCCCGGGAATCGGCTCGCCCTGGCCTCGCACGCACTCCTGCGGCAGCAGGACGAGATCGGCCCCTTGAGCCGCCGCCTCGCGCACGTGCCCAAGCACCGCCGCCAAGGTGCGGCCTTCGTCGCTCCACACTTGCGAGACCACGCTGATCCGCACGACTTCCGCGCCGCGAAGCGCCGGGGCATGCAGCACCGCGACCAGGGCAACGAGCAACGCCCCCAAAAGACACTTGCGCATGATGGCCTCCTCCACCCAGCGATCTGCCGGACTCCAACCACTGCGGGCACCGCGGCTTGACCCCACCCAGAGACCATGGCAGGAAGCCGCTCCGGGCAGGAACATGGCTAGCCCGGCGGCCGGGTTGGCGCGATTCTATACCATGAGGCGGGACCGCGAAAAGCGCCGGGAATCGCCCGTACCCAAACGACATCCGGTGCCTCGTACAATCGGCTGACACCGCTTGCCGCCCCGGCCGCCAATTGGGGATACTCCAGGTACACTTCGACGTTGGTCACGCACGTCCTGCGTCGGCAAGTCGCAAGTACTTGTACTGGTTGTCGTTGAGGCTGTGGCTTTGTCGTCGCAACGTCTTTAACATCAAATGGTTGTGACGCAGTTCTTTCTCGCCTGCCGACGCCCAGTCAGGGACGAGTGTTCGGGCGATTGTAGTGTCCGGCGGGTGACGTAGAATGGAGGACATCCGAGGGACCCAAAATGCAGGGTGCGCCCTATGCACGAGGTCACCCGCATCCTCTCTGCCATCGAGCAAGGCGACCCGCAGGCCGCCGAGCAGCTCCTGCCGCTGGTCTATGACGAGCTGCGCCGCTTGGCGGCCGAGAAGATGGCCCGAGAGAAGCCGGGGCAAACGCTCGAGGCCACGGCACTGGTCCACGAGGCGTACATCCGCCTGGTAGATGTCGAGAAAGCCCAGCACTGGGACTCGCGCGGTCACTTCTTTGCCGCTGCGGCCGAGGCCATGCGGCGGATTCTTACCGAAAACGCCAGGCGAAAGGCCTGCGTCAAGCGAGGCGGAGGATGGCACCGAGTGGACCTGGACGATCTCGACCTGCCCACGAAGTTGGCCCCGGAGCGACTATTAGACCTGGACGAGGCGATCGAAAAGCTCTCGGGAGAAGATGAGGCCGCGGGCCGCCTGGTCAAGATCATGTACTTTGCCGGCCTCACGATCGAGCAGGCGGCCGCGGTTCTCGGCATATCCGTCGCAACCGCTTACCGACACTGGGCTTATGCGCGAGCCTGGTTGCAGTGCGAACTGAACCGCGAGTGACTTTTCCGCGGATTTCGAGAATGTTTCGCTCGCCCGTGAGAAAATCGAGGGCGAAAAGTCGCATTGCCTAGTAGGGGCAACGGGAGACGCCGCGACCGATGGGCTACAACTCTGCCGACGTGAAGTCGATCTTTCTCGATGCCATCGAGCACCCGCCCGACCAACGGGCGGCCTATCTTGACAGCGTCTGCGCTGAAAACGCGCCGCTGCGGGCCCGCGTGGAAGAGCTGCTCCAAGCCCACGCCCAACTGGGTGGCCATCGCCGTCCTCCGGCCAGCACGTCTCAAGGGGCGCGGTGCGAAACCATCATCGTCGAAAGGCTGGATCAGACCATCGGCCGGTACAGACTCTTGGACGAGATCGGCGAAGGGGGTATGGGGGTGGTCTACCTGGCCGAGCAGCAAGAGCCGGTCCGCCGGCCGGTGGCCTTGAAGGTCATCAAGCCGGGCATGGACACCCGAGCGGTGGTCGCCCGCTTCGAGGCCGAGCGCCAGGCCCTGGCCCTGATGGACCACCCCAACATCGCCCACGTATTCGACGCGGGGGAGACCGACTCGGGCCGGCCGTATTTCGTCATGGAGTTGGTGCAAGGACTGCCGCTAACCGACTATTGCGACGAATACCGCCTCCCCACGCGAGAGCGGCTGGATCTGTTCGTCCAAGTCTGCCGGGCCGTCGAGCACGCCCACCAGAAGGGCATCATCCACCGCGACCTCAAGCCCTCGAACGTGATTGTCGCCGTGCGCGACGGCACGGCGGTGCCTAAGATCATCGACTTCGGGATCGCCAAGGCCACTGGCCGGGGTCTTGCCCAGGAGCCGCACACCACCGGGCTGGGCGTCTTGATCGGCACGCCGCTCTACATGAGCCCGGAGCAGGCGGGCTTGGACGGCGCGGACGTCGATACGCGCAGCGACGTGTATTCCTTGGGCGTGATCCTCTACAAACTGCTGACCGGCACCACGCCGCTGGAGCAGCAGCGGGCGCGGGAGGCGGGCTACGACGAGGTCCGGCGGATGATCCGCGAGGAGGAGCCGCCCCGGCCGAGCGACCGGATCAGCACGTTGGACGAGACGGCCGCGGCCACGCTCTGTGACGAGCGCCGGACCGACGCGGCGAGACTTCGCCGCTCGCTTCGCCACGACCTCGACTGGATCGTCATGAAGGCCCTGGAGAAGGACCGCGCGCGGCGCTATCAGACGGCCGGCGAGTTCGCGCGGGACGTCGAGCGATATCTGGCCGATGAGCCGATCGAGGCCCGGCCGCCGGGGCTGGGCGACCGCGCGGCGAGGTGGGCACGCCGCCACCGGCCGCTGGTCTGGTCGGCAGCGGTCCTCGTGGCGGCATGTGCTCTCGGATCGCTGGTCAGCACGCTGCTGATCGCGGGGGCGTACGACGAGAAGAATCGGCAGTTGGAGGCCACGAGTCGTGCCGAGCAGTTGGCCAACCAGCAACGCGACCTGGCACAACAGCAGAAGCGGCTGGCGGAAGAACAGAAGAAAGAAGCCCTTCGCCAGCGCGACGCCGCCGAAAACGGCCGTTACGTCGCCGACATGCGCCTGGCCCGACACCACTGGAACTCGGGGCAATCCGCGCGGGTGCTCCAAGTGCTAAGCGCCCAGGTCCCTCGGCCGGGTCGCGCCGACCCGCGAGGCTGGGAGTGGCACTACTTGTTGTCGCAGTGCTGCACCGAGCGGCTGGCCTTCCCGTTCCAGTCCGCGCAAACGGTCGCGTGGAGCCCGGACGGAAAACACCTTGCCACTCACACCCATCTCGAAGGGGCGTGGATCGATTGGGTGAGCATCTGGGACGCGAGCACCGGAAAACGCAAGGCGGTGCTGAAACTCGGCCTTGAGGGAATCCAAGCGATCTGCTGGAGCCCCGGCGGCCAGCACCTCGCAGCGGCCACCGATGACGGCCGGATCGGGATCTACGACACCGCCTCGGGGAACCTCGTCCGGTGGCTTCCGGGCCATGAGGAGGCCTGCTTCGCGCTCGATTGGAACCCCGATGGCGTTCGGCTGGCCTCGGGCGGCACGGACGGCACCATCCACATTTGGGATACCCGCAGCGGAAAGGCCCTCTCCACGCTGACGGCCCCGGGCAAGGTCGTCTGGTCGTTGGACTGGCACCCTGCGGGCCAACACTTGCTCGCCGTGCTTGGCGTCAACCCGAACATTGCCCAGGAATTGAAGATCTGGGACGTGTCGACGGGCGCGCAGGTTGTCGGCTGGCCCACCAATGGACAGCGCGCGGCCTTCAGTCCCGACGGCACTCGGGTCGCGTGGGGCGCCCTCCTGGCCCGCGTCACCGACTGGAAGACCGGCCGGCTGATTTCTTCGTTCCAGCAGCGCGGAGACCAGGGCTCGGCCTGGAGCCCCGCCGGAAGCCGCCTGGCGTCGCCCGCCGACGGCGGCCCGCTCCACATCTGGGATGCCGGGACGGGGCACGAGATCGTGTCGCTTCCCGCCCGAATGGCCCCTGGCGGGCGCGTTGCCTGGAGCACGAAAGGGTCGCTTCTGGCCGCGGGCTGCGAGCGCCGGACAGTCGCGGTGTGGGATGTCGACGCGGCCCGGCAGGCCCTCACGCTGCCGACCGGCCAGCAAGACCGGTACGCCCTGGCGGTCCGGTTCAGCCCCGATGGGAAGCGTCTCTTGGCCGGCATACGGTGGGGACTGCTCAAGGTTTACGACGCGCAATCCGGCGCGGCGACGCTTACCCTGCAACAGCCCGTGCAAACGTGGATCCGCTGCGTGGCCTGGTCTCCCGACGGAAGGCGATTCGCGGCGCCCCGCGACGACGGCGTGGTTACCGCCACCAATTCGCTGGTGCTGATCTACGACGCGGCGACCGGCAACCCGGTCAGTCCGCAATTGATGTGCGAAGATCAGATTGCGATGCGATCGCTCGCCTGGAGCCCTGACGGCAAGACGATCGCGGTCGGCCTGCGGAAGGACCTCCCCGGCGTCCCCTTCGGTCGCGGTCGTGTGGTGCTGTTCTCCGCCGATACCGGCGAACAGATCGCCGCCTTGCCCTATGCCGATTGGGGCTGCGACGGGGTCGCCTGGCGTCCCGACGGCAAGCGCTTGGCCGCGACGGGAAAACGGCTGCGCGTCTGGGATGCGGCGCTGCGTGAAGTGCCGCACCCGATCGACAAGCCGGCCGTGTGCCTGGCGTGGAGTCCCGACGGCAGCCAGCTCGCCATCGCGGACGGCAACACGCCCGACCATGGAGACGGGTCGATCACCATCTACGACGCCGCGTCGTGGGCGCCCCTCGTCGAGATCGTGCAGCCCTGGGACGACGTCGCGACCCTGGCCTGGCACCCGCGCTGGCCGCGGCTGGCCTCGGGAAGCCAGCGGGGCACGGTCCACATCTGGGACACTACGACGGGCCAGCAGGTCCTCGCCCTGGAGACCTCCGCCGAGGAGGTCTATCACCGAATCCAGCAGCTCGATTGGAGTCCCGACGGGCTGCGCCTGGCTGCCGCCAGCCAGGACTGCACGGTCCGCGTCTGGGACGCCTCGCGCGCCGAACAGGTGCTCAAGCGGCAAGCCCGCCGTGCCCAGCTCGAAGCCCTTGCCGCGGCGAAGAAACACGAGCAGGCGATCGCCCTCGTCGAGCGCCTGCGGAAGCTTGAACCTGACGACGTCGAGTGGCGCCTGCTGGCCCAATCGGCCCAACTCGCATACGCCAACCAACTGGTGCGCGACGGCCAGCCCCAGGCGGCCACCGCCGTTTACCGGCAGCTCAGCGCCGACTCGCCCGAGTTGCTCGACCACCGGCTCTGGCTGCCGGCCGCGCTGTATCACTCGGGGAAACAGGCGGAAGCCATTGAGATGCTCGAGAGGCTCGTTGCCCAGTCGCCCAAGCAAGCCGAGTACCGCGACGCGCTGGCCCACTGGTACGAAGCGCGCGCGGTGCAGCTTTGCCGGGCCGGCCAGTTCGAGCAGGCGCTGGCGGTCCTGCGCAAGCTCGCCGCGGGGTTCCCTGAGCGGCCCGACTTCCGTGGGCGGATCGCCTTTTCACTGGCGATGTCCGGCCGCCTGGAAGACACCGTGGCAGCCCTGGAGAAGATTGCCGGCGCGTCGCGATGGCCAGACTACCGCCCGGCGCTAGCCCGCCGGCTGGCGCGGGCCGGGCGCGCCGAGGATGCCGCCTTCGTCTACGGGCGGCTGGCGTCGGACTACCCCAACGTCGCCGAGTACCGCACCGAGGCGGCCGGGCTGCTGGGACTGCCGGCGAAGGCCAAACCAGGCGCCAAGGCGGGTGCCGTTAAGCCCCACCAAGACGACTCAACGGGGAAGAAGTGATGCACGAGTGGCCCGCGTACATGTCCGCCGTCGAGGCGGTGCAGTGCCTGTTCCTGGCCCGCGAGCTGCGCAAGCAGGGCCAGGCCGAGGCCGCCGCGCGCTGGGAGGCCCGGGCCGCCGCCTGGCTCGGCCGCAACGGGCCGGCGTCGACGTGTGCTTCGACAACGTCAATAACGCCACAGCCGACCAAGACAAGCTCCGAGGGGAGCCGGCAGCTACTACCGCCAAACCAACCTCCGCCCGCAAACGGGAAACCGCAAGCGAAGTAGACACCACGGATCCACGAAAAGGCGACGTCCATCCAAGGCCCCCGCCCGGGCCAGCCTCGGCGGAAGCCCTGATTGGGCGAGCAACCCAGCGACGCCGCCGACCGCGCGGCCGCTCTCCGCCGAGCTTGCCTCGGCGGGGAG
>JANLFZ010000217.1 GCA_024653385.1 Thermoguttaceae bacterium
CACGTCGGGCAGTCCGATCGTGACCTTGCTCTGCTCGACGTGAAGGAACTCGATTGGGACCAGGCGACCCGGCCCGGCGCCGACGTGAAGCCGGTGACCGCGCTGGACCGCGACTACATCCCGGCGGGGCAAGACTTCGTCCGCTCCGACACGAACGAACTGACGCGCAACTGGGTTCGCGGGGCCCAGGCGATCAACACGGAACGCACGCAGGCGGCCCACGGCTGGATCGGCGGCGAGACCATTCGTCTTCGCCACGTGACCTTCCGCATCGTCACGCCCAAGGCGGCCGTGGCGGTCACGAGCCTCGACGGCCAGCCGATTGCCACGTCGCGCCGGGTGCTGCTGACGGCGGTGGCCCGGGTGGTGGCGTCGCCGGGCGGCAAAATGCCGATGCTCTCCGAGCCGGTCGAGGGCGAGATCACGATTCAGGCCCCGAAGGGACTCAACCTGGTTCCCCTGGCCGCCGACGGCAAACCGCTGGGCGCGGTCCCGGCGCCGTACGCAAGCGGCGCCTACACGATCGCCCTGCCGGCCCCGCGGGGAACGCATTGGTTCCTGCTGACCGACTAGTGCCCGAGATTCACCGCGGAATCTCCTGCACCAGGCGAAGGCCGAGCGTCTCGATCAGGCGGTCGAGGGCCGCGGCAGGCAACTCGGCATCGCCGGACCGGAAATCGGACAAGAGCCTCCAATCGACGCCGATCTCGAGAGCCAGTTCGTGGACCGGCCTTCGCGAGAGAGCGATCGCGCGTCGGAGATCGCCGAAGAAACCCGGCTGTTCGGCGGCCGCCTTGATCTTCTGCAAGTGGGCGAGGTTCTCTTCCTTGCCGGCCAGTTCCTGTTCCATAACGGTCTGCCACTGGGCCTTCTGCCGAGGCGTGAGACTCAGGGTCACTCGTTTCTGGCCGGCTGCCCTGGCCTGCGTGACTTGCTCCTGCTGCTCTGGGGTCAAGTCCATAGTCAGTCACTCACCTCGTATGCGGTGATCGGCTCAATCACGTCGTCCGCGAACCGCTTAAAAACGCAGCAAAGACGCCGGCCAGCGGAGGTTGATCCCAACGCGATGGGGTTTCCAGTCGATCGGCTAACGTCTTCGTAATCCGGATTGTTCACGACTTCTTCGAACTCCTCGGGCGTGACGTCATGTTCAGCGAGGTGGTCGATGATGTCCGGCGTCCACTCGAAGAAGTAATACGGCATCGGTCGCGCCTCAAACGATTATACTCTGCGCTTCCGGCGCATCCAATGGGATGGCCCGTCATCCGGTCAACTGCCAGGCGTTCCTCAGGCGTTGCCGGGAGTCCGGGGGAATGTTCCGCGAGAAGGTCAACGAAAGCCGTTTTCCGTGCCACGCGCCTTTGACCGTGCCGCGGGTCAGTCCGGCGCGGCGGCATTCGTCGTCCACCGCGATCGGCTCATCTTCGGTGGCAGGCCGAGCGGCTGTCAAGGGCGGGGAGGCCGGATGGCTCCTGAGGAGGCGCGCCGGTCCATGGGCCATCCACGAGGCGGCTGGCCCTCGGATACGCGGTGTTGTATTCTTGAACGCGAAGTGCAGGGACCGATGAGCTTCCGTTCGTCGCGACCTTCTTCTTGCCCATTCACCCCTGACTGCCTCCACCGTTTTATGCAATACCGTCTGGCGACACTCGTTTGGACCATCGTGGTTTTCACCTCGTCATGTCTTTTCGCCGGCGACGCGGTTTTCGAGGCCGATTTCAACGGCCCCGACGCGACGAAGTCGTGGATACCCGCCGCCGCGGCCCGGCTGGCAACCGGCTGGAAGGACTCGCCCTCGCTCGTGGTCGAGCGTGCGTCGGCCGAAGGCCCCGGCGCCCGCATGGTGCGCATGGCCTTGCCGCTGGAGAAGCTCCGCGGCACGCGCGTGCGGGTCGAAGCGATGGCCAAGGCCGACGAGGTGGCCAAGCCGCCCAAGCCGTACAACGGACTGAAGTGCATGCTCCACACGGTGTCGCCCGGCGGGCCGCGATGGACGCAGCAGAACGACGTGTACGGCACCTTCGATTGGAAGCCGCTGCGGTTCACGGCCGAGATTCCCCGCGATGCCACCGAGGCCTGGCTGATGCTCGGGCTGGAGCAGACCACGGGCCGGGCCTGGTTCGACGACCTGCGGATTACGGTAATCGGCCGGCAGCGGAGCAAGCCCAAGCAGGCCCCGTCGGGCCCGGTCGCCAAGACGCATGACCTGCCGCGGCTCCGTGGGACGATGATCAGCCCCCGTGCGACCGAGGCCGACCTCCGCGTGCTCGGCGGCCAGTGGAAGGCGAACCACGTGCGCTGGCAGTTGACCTGGGGCGGGTTTCCTCGAAGTCCCGCCGACAAGGGCGACCTGGCGGCCTACGACGCCTGGCTCGAAGCCTCCTTGGCGCACATCGACCGGCTCTTGCCGGTGTGCGAAGAATTGGGCATCCAGGTGCTCATCGACCTCCACACGCCGCCGGGCGGGCGCGACGACGCCAACGAGTGCCGCATGTTCAAGGAGGCCCGGTTCCAGCAGGCGTTCCTCGACGTGTGGGAGAAGATCCCTCGGCGCTATCGCGGCAAGAAGACGGTCTGGGGCTACGACCTGGTGAACGAGCCGGTCGAGGGCGTGGTGGCCGACGGACTGTTGGACTGGCGCGCCCTGGCCGAGAAGGTGGCGCGACGCGTGCGAGAGCTGGATCCCGAGCACGCCATCATCGTCGAGCCGGCCCCGTGGGGCAGCCCCGAGGCCCTCGACTGGTTCGAGCCGCTCGACGTGCCGGGCGTGGTCTACAGCGTCCACATGTACCAGCCCCACCAATTCACGCACCAGGGCATTTACGGCAACCCGACGGGCGTGCGCTATCCCGGCATGGTCGAAGGCAGAATGTGGGACAAGGCCGAGCTGCGCCGCCGGCTCGAGCCCGTGGCGAGCTACCAGCGCGACTACAACGTGCCGATCTACATCGGCGAGTTCAGCGCGATCCGCTGGGCCCCGGGCGATAGCGCCTACCAGTACCTCCGCGACCTGATCGAGATCTTCGAGGAGCACGGCTGGGACTGGGCCTACCACGCCTTCCGCGAGTGGGACGGCTGGAGCGTCGAGCACGGCCCCGACCGCGACGACCGCGCCCCGGCAAAAACCCCGACCGACCGCCAGAAGCTGCTCCGCGGGTGGTTCGAGAAGAACCGAAGACGTTAGCTCGGGGCCACCTGGCCGCAGTCGCGCGGTGCCCCGAGGCACGATCCCCGAGCACGGTCGCCCTGCCACCGGTGGGGGGGTGCTGCGGCGCGATGGTTGCGGTCTGGGGGCCTGCCGTCTACACTGACAAGCGGTCCGGCCGCGGGGACGGGCATTACGCGTTCGGCGGTATCGTGGAGGACATTCCCATGAGCGAACACTATCCGATGTCACGACGGCAGTTCGTTGCCGGCGCGTCCGGCGCGCTGTTGGCTGGGGCGGGGGCCGCGGCGGCCGAGAAGAAAGCCGGTGGCCAGACGTCCGGGTTGGCCATTGAGGGGGGCCCCAAGGCCGTCACGAAGACGCCCAGCGGCCAGCCCCGTTGGGGCGAACCCGAACTCAAACAGCTCGAAGCGATGCTCCGCCAGGGCTCGCTCTTTTATTGGGAGGGACCCCAAACCAAGCTGCTCATCGAGCGATTCCAGCAAGTCTGTCCTCGCAAGTACGTCCAGACCTGTTCGTCCGGCACGGCGGCGCTGCACATCGCCGTGGCGGCTGCCGGGATCGGCCCCGGGGACGAGGTGATCACCTCGCCGGTCACCGACATCGGCACCGTGATCGGCGTGCTCTACCAGCAGGCCGTCCCGGTGTTTGCCGATCTGGGCGCGGGCACGTACAACCTCGATGTGGCGGATGTCGAGCGGCGCATCACGCCGAAGACCAAGGCGATCATCGCGGTCCACCTGACGGGGAACCCCTGCGATCTCGACGCGCTGAAGGCCCTGGCCGACCGCCACAAGCTGATTCTGATCGAGGACTGCGCTCAGGCTTGGGGAGCCAAGTACCGCGGCCGACCGATCGGCACCGTGGGCCACTTCGCGTGTTTTTCGCTTCAGAACTCGAAACACGTGACCTGCGGCGATGGCGGCGTGGTCGCGTCGAACGACGATCGCTTCGGGCCGTTGTTGCAGAAGTTCGGCGACAAGGGCGGCGACCGGCGCAAGTGGGGTGGGTTCGACGCCTTTGCCACGAACTACCGCATGAGCGAGCCCCAGGCGGCCGTGGCGGCGGCCCAGCTCACGCGCCTGGAGGCCATCGCGGCGAAGCGCGCCCGCCTCGGCAACCTGCTGACCGAGAAGATCGCCGACCTGCCCGGCATCATCCCGCACCAGGTCCACCCCGACGATCGCGCGGTGTACTGGTTCTACATGTTCCGCATGAAGCCCGAGGCATTCCGCTGCAACCGATCCCAGTTCGTCAAGGCGGTCCTGGCCGAGGGGGCGCCGATCACGGGCGGGTACATCAAGGTGCCGCTGTATGGCGAACCCGTGTTTCAGAAGCACGCCTTCTTTGCGGGTCGTTGGCCCGTCAAGGAGATGGGGCTGACGACCATGGACTTCTCGAAGCACAAGTGCCCCGAGGCCGAGGCGATCCTGGCCACGGGCATGCGCGTGCCGATCTACGAGTACATGACCGAGGAGTACATCCTCAGCGTGGCGGAGGCGATTCGCAAGGTGGCCCGGCACTACGCCGCGTGACGCCCCCCTCGCGGTGAAGTCTTCCATCCCACCCGATATCGGCTCCGACGCGGGGCCCAGGCGATCCATGCGCGGGCCTGGGCAAGGCGCTGGCGCCGTCTTGAACACCGGTGGCGGAAGCCGCCAAGGCAGACTACAATAAGTGGAGCGTCAGGAGGCGAACCGTACCTTCCCACCTGGTTTGCGGTCCCCGATGGCATGGAAGTCCCCGCCTGGACCGCTGCCGCAAGCCGGATTGTCGTTGAACCCGCCGTTCGCCGCGTCGCCCTGTCGGGATCTTGGCCGCAGTTGTCGTTGTGGGACGCCCGCGGATCGCGGCGCTTCGAACGCATCGAACGAGGAGGTATCCCCTGAACACCAACCGAATCGCCATCGGCGTGGCCACGGCCGCGATGCTCGTCATCCTGCGGCTGGGCCTGGGGTTCCATTTCCTCTATGAGGGAGTGTGGAAAATCAAGAACTCGGACAAGTTCACGGCAGCCCCCTTCTTGAGCGAAGCCAAGGGGCCCGTGGCGCCGTTGTTCTACACGATGCTTCCCGACCTCGAAGGGCGCCAGCGCCTGGGCATTGTGCCCAAGGGCGAGAGTTTCGAGTTGGCCGTCGAGACCGACGGCCAGGGCAACGTCGTCTACGAGGAGCTGAAGGACAAGGAGGGCAAGCTCGTTGCGCGGTGGCCCAAGTACAAGCTCTCGGCCTATCTGTCGGCCTGGGCGGATTTCAAGAATAAGGCGAAGGAGTTCTACAAGGTCACCGACGAGCAGGCCGCCAAGATCGACGCCCTGTACGAGCGTTACGCCTCGTCGGCCCGCGAGTACGTCGCCAACAACGCCGAAGAGATCATCGCCCACTTCGAGAGCCGGCAGCGGTTCGCCAACGCGGCGGGCACGAACCGGGCGGCCCACCAGCAGGAACGCGATTGGGCCCGCGAACGCGAACTCCGCAACGAAGTCAACGGGTGGCTCAAGGAACTGGAAACGCTCGGCAAGCAATTCCAAACCGCCGTCTGGAACGAGCTGGATGCCGACCAGAAGGCCAAGGGACCGGCCGTCTCTCCTTGGAACCCGCTGGCCTGGTCGCAGATGGACCTGATCAACTTCGCCGTGACCTATGGCTTGACGGCGATCGGGTTGTGCCTGCTGCTGGGGTTCTTTACGCGGCTGGCGGCCCTGGGCGGCGCGGCCTTCATGGCGTTCGTGGTGATGACCCAGCCGGCCTGGCCGGGCCTCTATCCCCCCGATCCGCCGGTCGTCGGCCATGCCCTGTTGGTCAATAAGGACTTCGTCGAGATGCTCGCCTTGCTGGTGATTGCGACGAGCCTGACGGGGCGGTGGGCCGGGTTGGACTACTTCGTCCATCATCTGCTGGTCCGCCCCTGGTTCTCGAAGCCCTCCACCCCGAGCACCGAAGGAGAACGCCGATGACGAACATTCAAGCTCAGAAATCCACGTCGCCGGACTTCAGCCGGCGCGATCTCCTCAAGGGCGGGCTGTTGGCCGGGGCCGTCACCGGAGCGGGGCTCGGCGCCTTCTATTTCGGCTACGAGCAGTCGCTTCACCGGCCGGTCCGCGTGGGCGTGATCGGCACCGGCGACGAGGGCAGCGTGCTCCTGGGGGCCATCAACCCGAACTTCCTCGAAGTCCGCGCCATCGCCGACATCCGCCCCTACAACGTGTACCGGGCGTTTCATGGCGAGATCGGCCAGCCGGTCCGGCCGGGACTCCTCTCGGTGTACGGCTGGAAGGACGAGACCGAGGCCCGCCGCCACGTGAAGGTCTACGGTCCCTGGGAAGAACTGCTCGACCATGCCCAGGAGGACGGGCTGGAAGGCATCATCATCGCCCTTCCCCTGTTCCTCCATGCCCCCGTGGCCATCGCCGCGATGGAGCGCGGCCTCCATGTGCTCACCGAGAAGCTGATGGCCCACACCATCGGGCAGTGCAAGGACATGGCCCGGGTGGCCAAGAAAACCGGCCTGTTGCTGGCCACCGGCCACCAGCGCCACTACAACATCCTCTATGCCCAGGCCGCCGAGAAGATCAAGCGGGGCGTGCTGGGCGACCTGCATTACATTCGCGCGCAGTGGCACCGGAGCAACCTGCCGGGCAAGGACAGTTGGCAGCAGCCCTTGCCCCCGGGCGTCAAGGACGACGAGAAGACCAACGAGCTGGCCAAGAAGCTCGCCGAGGCCCGGAAGAAGCGCGACGAGGCCCGCGGCCTGGAAATCGAGAAGCTCGACAAGCAGGTCCGCCAACTCGAAGCCCAGGTGCTCGACCGCGTGTTGCACACGGGCAAGCTCCCGGCGATCGAATCGATCCGGGGAACCGCGGCCGCCGAGATGGCCGAGAAGATCGTGGCGGTTCGCGAGGCCGGCACGGGCAAGACGCCCGCCGAGGCCCTCGGCTACCAGACGGCAAAGCTCCAGCACGCCAAGGGCGTGTACGAGCGGCCCGCCATCGAGGAGCTGATCCGCTGGCGCCTCTGGGACCGCACCGCGGCCGGGTTGATGGCCGAACTGGGCAGCCACCAACTCGACGCGGCGAGCATCTTCGTCGCGGCCGCCCACGGCGGCCAGAAGCAGCATCCCCTCAACGTGGCGGCCGGGGCCGCCCGCTCGATCTTCGACGTCGATCGCGATTGCGAGGACCATGTGTTCTGCATCATCGAATTTCCGGCCCCGGGCTACGACGCGAAGGACCTGCACGCCAGGCGCAAGAAGATCGGCGTGATGTATTCGTCGATCAACGGGAACGGGTTCGGGGGCTATGGCGAGGTGGTCTATGGCACCAAGGGCACGCTGATCCTCGAGCGCGAGCAGACCATGCACGAGCCCGCCAGCGGCGCGGCGATCAAGGTCTCCGGCGGCGGGGCGGGGCCCACGCTGGATACCCAGGCCAGCGGACCGGCCCGGGCGCTGGCCTCCTCGGGGCCTGCCGCCGTCAGCCGGGGCTACGCCGAGGAACTCGAGCACTGGGCATGGTGCATTCGCCATCCCGCCCCGGAGAACCAGCCCAAGTGTGGTCCCAAGGTGGCGCTGGGCGACGCCGTCATCGCCCTGGTCACGAACATCGCCGCGCGGCAGGGCCGGCGGATCGAGTTCAAGGAAGAATGGTTCGATCCCGACCACCCCGCCACGCCGGAAAAGGACCTCACTCCAACTGCCTGACCAAGCCATCCATCGTGGGAGATGTTCGATGTACCTGACTCCAGAAGAACGCAGCGTCGGCAGGGAGAACTTCTTTGCCGCCGTCGGCAGCAAGCACGTGCGCCGCGCCAAAGACCAGGCCGCCTCGCGCGATTTCCTCCTGAAGGGCATTCAGAAGGGCATCGCCTCGCGCAAGGGGCTCGGCTCGTACTACTTCGGCTATGGCGAGGTCAAGGACCCCGTCCGCGTCGGCGTCATCGGCACCGGCGACGAGGGAAGCGTGCTGATCGGCGCCATCAACCCGGCCTATATCGAGGTCCGCTCCATCGCCGACATCCGGCCCTACAGCATCTACCGGGCCTTTCATGGCGAGACCGGCGTCTCGGTGCGCCCCGGGCTGTTGTCGGTCTACGGCTGGAAAGAGGAGGACGCCAAGAAGGTCAAGGTCTACGGGCCCTGGGAAGAACTGATCGCCCATGCGAAGGAGGACGGCCTCGAGGCCGTCATCATCGCGCTGCCCCTGTTCCTCCACGCCCCGGTGGCGATCGCCGCCATGAAGGCCGGCCTGCACGTGCTGACCGAAAAGCTCATGGGCCACAGCGTCCACGAGTGCAAGGAGATGGCCCGCGCCGCCCAGCTCACCAAGCGCTACCTGGCCACGGGCCACCAGCGGCACTATAGCATCCTCTACGAGAACGCGGTGGAGTTGATCCGCAGCGGCCTGCTCGGCGACGTTCACTACATTTCGGCCCAGTGGCACCGCGGCAACCTGCCCCACAAGGACAGTTGGAAGATGCCGCTTCCGCCGGGCGTCAAGTCGCTCGAGGAAGACCCCGACGCCGACGTGCTGCTGCGCGAGCTTGCGGACCTCGAGGCCGCCCAGAAGAAGACCCAGGCCGATCTGGCCAAGGCCAAGGACGACAAGAAGGCCGACCTCGAGAAGGCCCTCAAACTCGTCGAGGCGAAGATCCGGCTCAAGAAGGCCCAGATCGAGGACCAGAAGGTCCAGGCCGAGAAATACCGCTACCAGGCGGCCGAGTGGAAATACCGCGATGCCTCCGGCAAGGAGGTGGTCTATCGCCGGCCTGCCCTCGAAGAGCTGATCCGCTGGCGCCTGTGGGACCGTACCGGCGGCGGCCTGATGGCCGAGTTGGGTAGCCACCAGCTCGACGCGGCGAGCATCTTCATCGCGGCCATGTTTGGTGGGCAGAAGCAGTACCCGCTGTCGGTCTCGGCGGCGGCGAACCGGCCGATCTTCCCGCCCGACCGCGACATCGAGGACCACGTCTACTGCGTGTTCGAGTTCCCGGCCCCGGGCTACGACCCCAAGGACCCCCATGCCCGAAACAAGAAAATCGGCGTGCAGTACTCGTCGATCAACGGCAACGGGTTCGGCGGCTACGGCGAGACCGTCTACGGCACGGCCGGCACGCTGGTCCTGGAGCGCGAGTCGGAGGCCCTGCTCTACAAGGTGGCCGCCACGACCGACAAGACCAAGGTGTCGTCCAAGAAGGTGAAGAAACGCCTCGGCGACAAGGAAGTCGAGGAAATCAAGGTATCGCTCGATCTTTCGGAGAGCGGCGACGAGGAGTCGCTGGCCGTCGGCCAACTCGCCATGCTCGAGGCGAAACGCGGCTACACCGAGGAGCTGGAGCACTGGGCATGGTGCATCCGGGAGGCCTCTGAGGCCGCCAAGAAGTCGTCGAAGGATTACGAAGAGTTCTATGCGAAGAACCAGCCGCGCTGCCACCCCAAGGTGGCCTTGGGCGACGCGGTCATTGCCCTGACCGCCAACAAGGCCGCGCGCGAGGGCATTCGCATCGATTTCCAGAAGGAGTGGTTCGACCCCGACAGCGATGCCACGCCCGAGGGCGTCAAGCCCGACCTGGGACGCTACACGTAGCAGTTTTGTCCCGGTCCGGGTGGTTCAGCGTTCCCGGGGACTGTCCCAGTTTTCGCGGCAAAGGAGCGCAAAAATGGGGCTGCCCCCTTCGGGTGTGCTGGCCGCGCGGGGCCCTTTCTGCTACCATCCATCGTGTGGTCGAACGCGCAACGCCCCCTCACGACTTCGCCGCAACCCGCTGGCAGCACTTGGCCCAGCGCGTGCTCGACGGCGAGCAACTCTCGGGCGAGGATGGCC
>JANLFZ010000218.1:0-1075 GCA_024653385.1 Thermoguttaceae bacterium
GCCGCATCAGCCGCCCGTTGGCCAGGTGCGCCAGCACCGCCGCCGGTATGGCCACCGACAGGCCGGCAAAGGTCGTCACCAGGGCGATGTAGATGCTGCCCGACAGCTCCTGGGCCCGGCTCACGCCCGGCGGCAAGTGCGAAATCCGGAAGAACGCCAGGATCATCCCCTGTACCGTGCCCAACAGGCCGAGCATCGGGGCGACCGCGGCCGAGAGCGTCAGCCAGCGCGTGCCTCCGCTGAGCCGGGTGGCCTCGCGCTGGGCGGCCTCGCGCCCGATCGCTTCGATTTCGGCCATCGGCCGGTCGACCTTCATCAACATCGCGCGGATCACCGTGGCCGCGGCCGAGGGACAGCGCTGGCACAGCCGGTAGGCCTCCCGAGGGTCCAGGCCGCGGTCCTGGTTCGAGAGCGACTTGAGGCCGTCGACCAGCTTGCGCGGCAAGACCGCGCCTCGCCGCAGCGCGATGGCCCGCTCGAACGCCAACGCCACCACCAGGACGGAAAAGAAGAGGATCGGGATCATCAACGGACCGCCTTGGAAGGTCAGTTCCAGGTAGTCCAGCTTCGCCTCTTCTCCCGGCGCGGCCGCCGGCGCCGGGGCTTCCTTGGCCTTCGGCTCCGGCGCGCGGAGCGCCTCCTCGGCACGCTTCTCCGCCTCGGTCTTCGCGGTTTGGGCCGGCAGGTCTGCCCCTTGCGCCAAGGCCGCCCCCGCCAGCACCAGCGGAAGCAGGCCGATCCTGAGGGCCCGCGGTACGAGCCCGCGCCACCTGACCCGGCGCGACGCGGTGATCGAGTCTATCATGAGAAAACCTCGGCGCAACTTGGGTGAGCGACAAGGCCGGCCCGGGCTCTCCCTAGGGCTTGAGTTCGCCCAGGCGTTGTCTTGCCAGGGGCACCTTATCGCTTTGGGGGTACTTCTCGACCAGTTCCTGGTACATCTTGGCAGCCTGGGTCTTCTTGCCCAACACTTCGAAGCACCGCGCCGCCTCGTAGGTGGCGGTGGCCTGCCAGGTGGGATAACTGTAGCCGTAGGCCACTTTGAAGAAGCTCTTCACGCCGAGGCCGTGAAGAG
>JANLFZ010000218.1:1085-9955 GCA_024653385.1 Thermoguttaceae bacterium
TGTTCTGGAACTGCACCTCGCCGATGAGGAACTGGGCCCGAGCGGCCGGCTCGCTGTTGGCCCGGCCCACTTTGTCGGTCTTCTCGATGGTCCGCTGGTAGCAGTCGACCGCCTCTTTCAGCCGGCCGAGGTTCTGATGGACCCAGCCCAACTCGCAGAGCAGTTCGGGGGTCACGGCCGAGTCGGGGAACTGATCGACCCCGCGGGCGAGGTGCTTTTGGCCTTTTTCCCATTGTTTCAGTTGGGCGGCCGCCTGTCCGGCGTGCAGCAGGGCCAGGGCCTGGAACTCTTGGTTGTCCAAAGCGGGCAGGGCCTCGTAGGCCTTTAGGGCCTCGGCATACGACCCTTGCTTGAACAAGCACTCGGCCTCCATGAATTGCCCGTCGGCGGCCAGGGGGCCGCTGGGGTATCGCTGGCGCTGGTAGGCGAATGTTCTCTGGGCGTTGGGGTAATTCTGCTGATGGTAGTAGCACCAGCCCAGCTTGTGCCCGGCCTTTTCGCCCAGCGGGGTGCCGTCCTCCTTTTCCAGGGCCGCATAGTAGCTTTTCGCCGCGGCGGCATAGTCCTTGTTGGCGTACGCGAATTCGCCGATGTTGTACAAGGCTTCGCCCACCAAGGGGCTCGTGGGATGTGTCGCGGCCAGTTGCTCGAACTGCTTGACGGCCTCGGCCTGTTGCCCTTGGAGTTTCATGGCCCAGGCCCATTGATAGCAGGCCTTGTCGGCGCCGGAATACGCCGGATCGTCCTTGAGCAGGCTGCTGAACGTCGCCGCGGCCGGCGCGAATTGCTTCATTTCCATCTGGCACAGTCCAAGCAGGAACCGCGCGTCGGATCGGTCCTTCGGATCGAGCTTGGCGATGGCGGCCTGAAGATCCTCGACCGCCGGACCGAACCGACTCAGTTGGTGCCGCGCCATCGCGCGGGCGTACCGGGCCCGGGGAACCAGCACGTGCTGGGGAAAGCGGTCGATCAGCGTGCCCAACACGGTCTCGGCCGCCGCGGGATCCTTCCGGTTCAACTCGGCGCAGCCCAGTTCATGCATGGCGTGCGGCGCCAGGGGGCTGTTGGGCCAGTCGGAGATGACCCGGCGGAACTCGGTTGCCGCCAGGTCGAACTGGCCCGCCAACGCGGCGCACTCGCCCAGGCGGTAGTGGGCTCGATCGGCCAGGCGGCTGTTCGGATACTCGGCCAGGAACCGCTCGATCGCCGCCTTGGCCTTGCCCAGGTCGTTCGCGTGGCGGTAAGCCTGGGCCAGCGCCAAGAGCGTTTCGTCGGCCTGGCGCCACTTGGGTTGGGCGGCCAGCGACGCCTCGAGCGACTTGACCGCGGCCTCGTATTGCTTTAGTTCCAATTGGCTGCTGCCGATCAGGTAGTGGGCCTCGGCGCGCGAATCGGGCGAGCGAAGGCTACCGACCAGGGGCTCCAACGCGGCGATCGTCTCGGCATAGCGTTTCTGGGCGAACAGGGCGACCACGCGGCGGACCTTCCACAACTCGGCGTCGGCGTGGTCCGCGTACTTCTCGATCAACGTCGCGTACCGCGAGGCCGCTAGCGCGAACTGGCCCAACTGCATGTGGCTCTCGGCGGCCACGTGGGTCACGTCGGGAACCAGAGCGTGGCCGCGATAGGCTTCGAGAAACGCCGTGGCGTGCTTAAGCGCCGCGGCCGCGTCGCCCGTTTCCAAGGCCGCGAAGCCGGCCATGTACAGCGCCTGCGGAGCGATGGGGTCTTTCGGGTGCTTCGAGGCCACCGCGGCGTACCGCGCCGCCGACTCGGCCCGGCGTCCCGGGATCTCATAGACGGCGTCGGCCTGGTCCATGAGCAACTGGGCCGCCCATGTCGTCTGGCCCGACCGCCCAAGCACGCCCTCGACCATGGCCAGGGCCTTTTCGGGTTGCCGTTCCTTGAGCAGGCACCGGGCGATCCAGTGCGCGGCCTCGAACGACGCGGGTCCACCCGACGCGGCGATCTCGCCGAGCACCTGCCGGGCCGCGGCATAGTTGCCGGCCAGATAATGGCACTTGCCGCCGGCCAACGCCGCGCGCTGGAGGTACTGGGACTTGGGGAACTTCGCGGGCACCGCCGCGTAGATCCCGGCCGCCTGGTCGTGACGCCCAAGCTGCACTAGCGCGTCGGCTTGACGCACCATCGCCAGGTCGGCCATCGCGAAACCCGGCCTGCTTGCCACCGCGGCGAAACGCTTCGCCGCTTCGGCGGCCTGTCCCGTGGCCAAGAGCGTCTCCGCCCGACGCAACTCGACCTCCGCCGCCAGGCGGTGACCGGGGTAGCGGGCCAGGAAGGCGTCGTAGACCTTGCCGGCCGCCTCCATCTGGCCGGTCTCCTCGTAGGCCACGCCCGCCGCATACGTGGCATCGACCGCCAATTTGTGTTCAGGGTACTTGGCCACCAGCCGGGTGTACGCCTGGATCGCTTCGGCCTTCTTGCCCTGGCCGTACAGGCTTTCGCCGCGGTAGTACAGGGCGTCGGCCACGTGTTCGCCCTGCGGGTACTTGGCAACCAGCGCGTCGAGCGTCGCTAGTGCGCGGTCGTACATCTCGGTCTTTCCCGCTTGAGCCATGGCGAACTGGCTCACGCCGAGATACAGATACGACGTCTCCAGCAGGTCCAGGTTGGGGAACTTCGCCAGGACCGTCTCGAACGTGCCGACGGCCTGTTCGGGCCGGCCGCTCTGATAGTAGCACACGCCGAGGTAGTGATAGGCCTTGCCCACCCGAGGATCCTGAGGATACTTGTGGATGAACGCCTGCCACTCGTCGGCCGCCAGGGCGTATTCGCCGCGGTTCTGAAGGGCCACGGCGGCTGCATACCGGGTGTTGGCGTCGGTCTCCTGGCCGGCGACGCTCTCGACCAGGGCGATGTCGAGGGACACGGCCAACAGGAGCATCATCCGTCGGATGCTTCGAGTGTACGCCATCGGCACAACCTCCTACCTAGTCCATCATAGCAAACTCGCCCAGCCCGCAAAGCACCGCTAGACCCCGAGACGGCGCAAAATGAGTAGCCAAGACGCGGCGGATCCCCAAGAATCGAGGCCCCAAGGGCCTTCGCGTCAGGCCGCATCGCCGCACCGCATCCGCCTGCGCCATCCGTGGCACTCGGACTCCCAGGAAGGCGCGCGGCGATGGCGCCGGCATTTCAATCGGCCCACGGGCTTGGATCCAACGCAGCGCGTGTGGATCGTGATGGAGCGGATTGCCGGCTGCGGTCATGCCGCGCTGAACGGCTGCCCGCTGGGCCGCTTTGGAGACGAACCGGACGTGCCCTGCCGGTTCGACGTGACCGATCTCGTTCAGCTCCACAACCGGCTCGAGCTGACCGTCGAAAGGACTCTAGCCGAGACGGCCCCGGCGGCCGGTCCGCCCGCCGACGTCTGCCTCGAGATTCACGGTTGACCGTCGAGCGGACGGGCCGCCGGCAGGTCGAACCTGGGAAGCCGCGTGACGCGAGGGACGGGCGGCCCGAACAAGGCATCGCCCGGCACGTACTGCGTGCCCGTGCAAACCACCAGCACGCGGCCATCGCCCAGGAGCACGTTCCGGGCCGGCGACGCGGCCGACAGCGCTGTCCCGCCCAACCCGTCCGGAGCCAACAGGGGCGGTCGTTCGCGAGCGAGGGCATTGGGCAACTGGCGGGGGTACTGCTGCGCCGCGACCGCGTATTGCAGAGCGAACTCGCGCAGGTTGTCCTGGCAGGTGGCCAGCCGGGCGCGGCTTCGGGCGTGCTGGATGGCCGGAACCAGCGCCAACCCGATGGCGAACAGCACCGCGATCGCCGCGGCCAGGTCGGTCCAGCTCCACGTGGCCGCCGAACTGGGCGGCACATAGGATGCACTCATCCGCTCGGCGCGCCGGCGCGGTTCCACCTTGGGCGCATCCGCTTGAGGGGTCGGACCGGCAAACAGCGCGACGAACTCGCACGTGCGCGCGGCCAGTCCTTTCGGCGGACGGAACGGCTTGCGCGCGGGTGCAAGCCGCTTGAGACTCGCCCGCACCCGAACCAGCTCGCGCCGCAAACTTGCGTCGCCCGCCAACTGCTCGGCCAGGGCCCGCTCGTCGTCGGCATCCAATGCCCCGAGCAGGTAGCCCAGCAGTTCTCCTCGATCGTGCTCAGCCATTGCTGAAAAGCTGCGCTAGGTTCAGGGTCTCGTTGAGCTTGAGAATCGCCGCGTGCAGCCGGCTCTTGACCGTGCCGACGGGCACTTCGAGAACCTCGGCGGCCTCGCGGTACTTCAAGCCCTGGTAGTACACCAACAACACGACCTGACGAAGCACCTCGGGAAGGCGCTCCACGGCCTGTCGCACGTACTCCCCTTCTTCTGCCGATTGGTATTGCTCGGCTGGGTCGCGCTCGTCACTGTCCAGGAGGTTCGTCAGCGGACCCGTTTCGTCGTCGCACCGGCCTTCCCCGCGGTGGCGGTCCAGACTGACCATCCGATGACGCCGGTTACGCCGTTGGGCGTCGATCGCCTGGTTGGTCGCCACGGTGTACAGCCACGGCCGAACCTTGCGGCCCGGCTCGAACTGGCCACACTTCAAATGCACCTGAAGGAAGGTGGTCTGGAAGGCGTCCTCGGCCATCTGGGCATCGCCCAGGTAGTTCCGAAGGTAGCTGTACAATTCGGCCTCGTACCGATGCACCAACTCGTCAAACGCCCGGCGATCCCCCCGGTTTCGGTAGGCCAGAAGGAGGTCCTCATCGGTCGGATCGCTGACCGAGGAGATCCGGGTGGCACGGGTTCGCGTCGTGTCGATCGTGCTACTCATTTCACTACGGGTCCGTGTGGAGGATGGTTCGACGCGACGCGGAGCAATCGCTGGCCTGGCTCCGAATGCCGGCGAACGAGGGGCCCTCCAAAGAGCCTCCATTGTAGCATGAATTCCCGCCGGCATGCTACCAAAATGCGATGGACCGCAGCGCGTCGTTGCGGCTAGGCTCCATGCCAAGCACTGTTCTTCCGTATACGCAACGCCCGTGCCGAGGCCGAACAACCCTCGCAATTCACACGATTGGCCCCCGGACGATCACCCGTAACATCTCTTCAACCAAAAGGTTACGGCGAATCAACGCGATGTCCAACCCTCTAGAGGGATCCGACGAACGCCGCCACATGCCCCATGCAAGTCTTTCCGACGATTACAAACGCGCCGACCCGTGGAAGAAATCGAAGAAAATGCGCTCCAGCCGCGCCCATACCCGCCCGACGCGCCAGCGAGGGAATGAACCGCCGGGGCACGCCCCGCCGCCAACAGGACAGGGCCATGCCGACCCGTGGCGTCCCCAAGCGCCACCCCGTCGGCCATCCCTCGCCAGCCCCCATTCTGCCCAGCCCCGCTAAGGTCCCGTGCTTTCGTCGACCACCTCGTTGGCCGCCTTGCTCACGAGCATGTCTCGGTTCACGCCCGTGCGCTTGGCAAAGAACCAGTCGCGCCCGGAGTTGCCGTAGAGGTGATCTCAGCATCTTCGGTCAGGTCAGTTTGACCACGGGGTAGTCCCGGTGGGTCAACTTGCCCGTGCGCAGGTCTCGGGCGGTGATGAGCAACCGCTTGTTCGCGTCGACGCCGGACTCGACTTCGAAGCACGGCTCGCCCTGGGCCGCGGGCGGATCGGCGCGGAGGAAGGTGGGGTTCTGCTCGTTGATCCAGAACTGGGCGCGGCGCTGTTCGTCGTCGGGGGTCACCTCGGCCAGTCGAGCCGCCCCGGACGGGTCGAACACGAGTTCCACCGGCCGGCCTGCCGAGGGGCGGTGTTGCTCGCCCAGCTCGAAGATCGCCAGACCCAATTGTGTCTGCCCCTTGTGCGATGCCTTGATCGTCAGTCGTGCCAGCGGTTCCTTGGTCGGGTAGGGGGTGCCCCGCTTGACGAGTTCGCGGTACGAATAATGTCCTTTGCGCGAATCGACGTGCCGGATGGCGTAGCTATGTTGGATGTGGTCGAAGAAATCGACGCCGGCCACCAAGGCGGCGGCTCCCCGGGCGACCGCGTCGAAGGGCCGATCGAGGCGCACGCGTTCGCGTCCGAAGATCCGCTGCACGGTGCGCCGCACGCAGGGCATGGCGCTGGAGCCGCCGACCAACAGCACCGCGTTGAGGTCGTCTTCGGTGTATCCCCGTTCGCGGGCGTCGTTGAGGGCCCGGCGAATCGTCTCGTCCACCCGGCGCAGGGCCTCGTGCCGGTCGAGCAATTCCTCGAACGTGTCGCGGGTGAACTCGGCCGCCAGCACGGCGCCGGTCTGGGGATCGACCACGGTGATGTCGGCCCGGTCCTCAAGCGACAGGCGGATCTTGGCCTGCTCGCACTCGGTCAAGAGGAGGCCGCTAACGCGCCGGACCTCGGCGTCCCCGTCGCTGCGCCCGGATTGCCGGAGGACTTCCTGAAAGAGCCACTGGTCGATGGTCACTCCGCCCAGGGGGGTGCCTGCCTTGCCGAGCACGCGGCATCGGCGTCCGGTGGCCGCGGCGTCGGCCTCTTCGATGCAGACCACGGACACGTCGAGCGTGCCGCCGCCGAAGTCGAAAATCAGGTAGAGGTGGCCCGGTTGGATGTGGGCGCCGTAGCCCAGGGCCGCTGCCGAGGGCTCGTCGATCAGGCGGACCCGCCGCATGCCGGCCGCCTCGGCCACTCCCAAGAGCCAGTCCTCGTAGTGCTCGTAGGCTTCGACGGGGACCGTCACGCCGATTTCTTCGTCGGCAAGGCCCAACTCGGTCGCGGCCATGCCGAGCACGGCGGCGAGAAAGTCGCGCCCGGCGTCGAAGTGGGAGATCGGCTTGCCGTCGACGCGCACCTGGACCAGGCTGCGGTTGGCGATGTACCGTTTCATGAAACGGAAGGTACGTTCCGAATGCCCGAGGTTGCGGCCGGCGACCTGGGCCCCGATCCAGCGGGTGTTTTGGGGGCCGTAGTGGATCAACGAGGGGATGGTCGGGACCGGCTCGGTCGCGACTCCCTCCGACGCCTGGACTCTCGGCGCCGCATAGTCGGCCAGAGCCAGCGGCACGGCCTCGCCCCGCGAGTCGTCCCAGACGGCCAGCACGGTGTTCGACGTGCCGAAATCCACTCCCAGTCGTCCCGGCATGAGTCGGTTCCTCTTGCGATCGTTGCCCGGTTGCGGCCGAAGGCGACCGCCCCTTTTTCGCGCTTTTCCGCCGCGAGAATCGGGATAGTCCTCGTGAACGGTCACGCCGGCGCGACGCCGGCCTTGCGCAGGACCTTTCCTTGGTATCGTACGCCCACGAACCGCACCAGCGCGGGTTCTCCCGGCCGGATCGCCGTGTCGTGGCTTATCGGCTCATGGCAGGCCGGATCGAAGGCGACGGCCGCGCCCGGCTGCCGGTCGATTTCCAACCCGTGGTCCTCCAAGGCGCGGACCAAGCGCCGTGCGACGCGGAGCACGTCGAGGGCGGGAACGCTCACGCCGCCGACCTCGACCAGGTGGGCTTGGGTCACCAGTTGCGAGACCGCCGGCGCGCAGGCCGCCAGAAGCTGCTCGATTCGCGCCTGGACCGCCTGCTCGGCGCTGCTTTTCTGGCCTGCTTGCGCGCGCTGGAGGTCGGTTTCCAGAACGGCCAGCCGGCGCTGGCGTTCGGCCGCCTCGAGCCGAAGCTCCTGGATTTGCCGCCTCAGCGACAACACGTCGGCCTCCTCGGCACCCGTGCCCGGGGGCCGGCCCAGCACTCGTTTCAACGCTTTCCACATGACCTCACTCCGTCGCGTTCGGGTTCTGTCACTCGATCTCGATATCGAACTCGCCCGGCCGGATCGTCTGGATTTCGTCGACCTCGATGTCGTATCGGAAGCGGTAGAGAAGCACGCGCTCGATGAACGTCAGCGTCCTTCGCAGTGCGTCGGGCCACGGCTGGGGGTTTTCGATCAACGCGCGCACCGCGGCCAGGTGGAGTGGCGCGCGCGCGCGAATGCCATGGAAAACAGCATCGGCACGTGCATCGCACGCAGGTCCCAAAGCGACATCGAGGCGTCGGAATCGCCGATCGCCAGGAAATCGCCCGTCGGCGAGACGTGGAACGAGGTGAGCCGCCGGCCTTCGACGGTCAGGCGCCCCACGAGGCATCGGTTGGACCACGAGGTGAAGTCCACCGTACCGTCGGCGCCGGCGGTGACCACGATGCCGGACTGCTCGAGGAGTTCGGCGCCGCGCACGGGTTTCGGGTAGCGGACCAGGACGTGGCGATCGACGCGGATCTCGCGGCCCTTGGGCCAGCACACCAGGACGTCGCCATTGTGATGGCCCACGACGAACTCCTTGCCCCCGGGCGCGAACGCGGCGCAGATCGAGACGCTTCCCCGGAGCCGCCTTTCCTTGGAGGCGAGCACCTCGAATCGGGGCAGGGCGACCAGCGACGCGCCCTCGTGGAGCAACAGCGCCCGGTCGGCACCGGGCGCCACGCGGGCGGCCCGGGCCCAAAAGGGGAACTGCCGCTGGCCGTCCGTGCACCGGCAATGGGCGTCCCAGAGCATCACGCGCCCGTCGCGGCAGGTCAGCAGCATCTGGTGTTCGCCGGCCGGGACCAGGTCGGTCAGCATGTCGTCGTACTCTTCGATCGTGTGCTCGCGCTCGTTCCAGGCGTGGAGTCGGCTGCGCTTGCCCGACTGCCTTCCTTCGGCACAGAGCAAGAGATCGGTCTGGGTGAACGCGACGCGTCCGATGGAACGCTCGAAGCCGGTCAGCAGTCGTACCCGTTCGCCCCGCTGGAAGTTCCACAGGACCAATCGCTGCGCCGCGGTGCCGACGGCAATCAGCGGCAGGTGTGGCGAGAAGGCGACGTCGTTGACCGGCCCGTGCGCGCTGGCCCGCGCGCACCGTACGGCCGGCGGAAGATGGCGGCTGATCTCGG
>JANLFZ010000020.1:0-856 GCA_024653385.1 Thermoguttaceae bacterium
CAAAACCGCTTCTTCCCAAGTTTCTTCGTAAATCTCGGCTGTTTAGGAAGATGCCGTAGCAAGATCGTACCAAAAGCCGGGCTGAGATGCCATCACACAACGCGCCACCCCACCTCCAGTGGTTGTTATATGCGCCGCCTAGGGGGCAGCTTTAGGTTTTACTTTCCAGTATAAGCAAAGCTGTTTGCCATTGACTTTGTAAAGATGTGTCCAATAATGGTGGTAAGAAGTAGTTTGCTTGGCTGCCGGCCCTGGCCTTCCACGGAGGACACTCCAATGGCCGAGAATGAGTCTCTCGATCTCGATGATCCTTACGGGCGACGATGGGGCGTCCTGGTCCGTTCCATTCGGAAGCACGAGTCCTTTGACAGGGTGATCGGGCGCGTTCGCAAAGCGCTCTACGGCGGCCTTCGCAACGCGCTGAAGCAGATGGAAAAGTACGGTATCACCCTCCAAATGCTCTTGGACAACCGCAATTCCCCGCAGGCACTTCGGCAGTTTACGAGGCAGACCCAGGGGCACGATTACGTGCAACTGTTTGCGGATGTCGCCAAAGCCAATCCCCAATCGGACATCCCCGGTCTTGTGCAAGCCTTTGTTGCTGGGGTTTGGGAAACGGTGGAAGACCGAATCGCACACAGGGTCGTGGGGAGCGATGGGCTGACGAGTTTCGCCGACGTGCGCAGTTACTTGGATCGGATTGCCGACCGCATTGCGCCCGACGTAGATCGCATTGCCCGGAACCTGGCTGAAGACCCATCTTGGAAGCCGAGAATGCCGGGTGGGAACAGGGGTCAGCGTGCCGAGACTACCACGGAAATACTGTCCATGTCGTTGCTGAGGAACTAGCGGCGAT
>JANLFZ010000020.1:866-4163 GCA_024653385.1 Thermoguttaceae bacterium
TGCCGGCAAGCATTTTCACTTGAGCCTGGATGCGATCGGTTCACTCTTCTGGGCCAATCCGTCGCCTCGATTGATCGACCTTCTGCGCATAGCCACTTCGGTCTACGTTGTTGACCGCTTGGCCAAGCGGAAACGGCAGTCGCATGAGCGCCGCTGGTTCCGGTCATTGACGCTTACTGTTGCAGTAGGGGAGCCCGACTTCTGGCAAAGTCAGGAAGTGTTCAGCAGGCTGATGGAGTGTCTGGAGTTCCTCAGCGAAGACGGGTGGGAACTGAAGTTCGTGAAGGATGGCCAGAACCAACCGCCTTGTGAGCGATACCTGGCCGAAGAGAATCCGTTCATCACGAATGCTCCACTCGTTTGCCTTTCTAGTGGTGGGCTGGACTCCGCTGCCGGGCTAGCAATTCGGATGGCGGAGAACCCGAAACGTCCGGTCGTTCCGGTCACTGTTTGGCATCAGCCCATTCAGAAGAAAATAGTTCAGCGGCAATACGGCGTGCTGCGAGAGCGGTTTAAGACGGAAATCCATCCTCTAGTCCTGAAGGTGGCCCTGCTATGGACTTCGGACTTGAAGGGCTGGAGGAAAGAATGGAGCCAACGTTGCCGCTCCTTCCTGTTTGCTGCTGTTGGGGGAGTGGTCGCCGCAATGAGCCAAGTTGCGGCAGTCGAGGTCTTCGAGTCGGGCGTGGGTGCCATCAATCTGCCGCTACTGGCCGGCATGGTCGGATCGAAAGCGACCAGAGGCAGCCATCCCCACTTCTTCCGTCTGATGTCTCGGCTGGTCTCACTCACCGCGGGACGTGAAATCGTCTTCCACCTGCCGTTCTTGGAAAAGACGAAAGGGGAGATTGTCCGCCAGTTGGCCGCGCTCGGCCTCCAGGACTTGGCTCGCTCCACGGTTTCGTGTGTCCATTATCCGCTGCGCGAGCGACCACACAAGCAATGTGGTGTGTGCCCGGCCTGCATTTTTCGGCGGCAGGCGATGGCCGTCGGTGGCATCGAGGAGCCAGGCGTGTACAAGCATGACCTTTTCGGCCCAGACGGCGAGACCAACGGAGTGCCGGAAGACCGCCTGGACTTCCTCAAAGCATTCCTTTTGCAGGTGGCGAACCTCGGGGCGCTTAAGTCGGGTAGTCGTGTGCCCGAGCGCATCCGGCGTCACCTGTTCGCAACGAATCTCTGTTCCAGCGATGAGTCTATGGCCCCATTCCTCAATTTGCTCGCGCGATACCGCGACGAATGGCTTTATATCGCGGCCGAGGGAATGGACCGCGACTGGTCCTGGACGAACCTGTTGGCCCCCATTGGTGCCGCTCTAATCGGAGAGGAAAGCCATGCTTCAGCTTGAAACGATTGATCCTCGAATCCTGGGGCAACGTCTTGCGGAAGCTCGCAAAGCCAGGGGCATAACGCAAGAAGACGTGGCCAGTTACCTGAGTTGTAGCCGTCCCACCTACATCGCCATCGAGAAAGGCGAACGCCCGGCCAAGCCGGAGGAAATCGTCAAACTGGCTTCCTACTTCGGTCGGCGGGTGTCTGAACTCGTCCGGCCGGGCACGCCAGTTGTTGACTTCCAGCCGCACCTGCGCGCCGTCGCCGAGAAGATGAAAGGCAATGGCGAACGTGAACTTGTCGTGGCGATCGGCGACCTCCAGCGTCTCGCGGCGGACTACCGGGAGTTGGAGCAACTGATGAAGGCTCCGCTTCGCTACAACTACCCGCCCCAGGTAAACCTCGATACGCGCCTCGATGTTGTCGAGTTGGCCGAGTCGGTGGCGAGCGGAGAGCGTCGCCGATTGGGGCTGGGCGAACAGCCAGTCGATGAGCTTCGCCGCCTCCTGGAATGGGAGGTCGGCCTTCGCATCTTCTACTGGCCGTTGCCTTCGGCCATAGCCGGAATGTACGCCTTTTCGGACGATCTGGGCGGCTGCATCATGGTCAACCGTAAGCATCCTGCTGAGCGACGGCGAGCCTCGATGCTGCACGAGTATGGCCATCTGATTGTGGACCGGTACAAGCCGGGCATCGACTACCTGAACATGCCCGGACGCAAGCCAGCCAATGAACGTTTCGCAGAAGCGTTCGCTCTCAGCTTCCTGATGCCAGCCACGGCCGTTCGCCAACGATTCCACGACATCGTGGCCACGACGAATGATTTTCAGGTTGCAGACCTCTGCCGGCTGAGCCATTTCTTTTTCGTGTCTGTTGAAGCAATGGCGATCCGGCTTGAGCAGCTCGGGTTGATCCCCAGGGGAAGCTGGTCACTCATCAAGGAGTCGAAGTTCGCGCCGCGCCAAGCGGCAGTGCTGCTTGACCTGCCGGCGCACCGCGACACGCTTGATTACTACCCCGAGCGGTACAAATACTTGGCGGTCCACGCCTTCGAGCAGGAAAAAATCAGCGAAGAGCAGCTTGCGCGTTTCCTGCGTTGCGATCCTGTCACGGCGAGGGAGATCGTGATGGAATGCCTCACGAGGAAGCTTATGGAAGACGACGGCAGCGAGCGGTCGGTCCAGCTTGAGTTCCAGCGCTCGCTATTGAGCCACTCGTGAGGAGCCGGATAACCCATGCACGATGTCGCTCTGGACGCCTGCTGTCTCATCAATCTTTGCGCTGCCGGCAGGATTCTTGGCGGCGAGTCGTCTCTGGCCTCTCCTCGGCGTCGGGGCCGACGCGGCGCGGCGGCATCGCCGAAACCTGCCGTCGGCCTTGGTCTGAACCTCCACGTCCCTAGGAAGGTGGCTGAGGAAACTCTCTACATCCTGCAACCGGACCCGGACGACGCCAGCAAGCTCGTCAAGGTCCCGATTGACCTGGGCCACTACATAGCCGGCGGGTTGCTTTACGAGTGTGACTTGGAAGGCCCAGAAGAGGCTGAACTATTCGTTCAGATGGCCGCCCAGCTTGGCGATGGCGAGGCGGCATCTTTCGCCATCGCTGCCAAGCGCGGCTGGGCACTGGCCACAGACGATCGGCGCGCGAGACGATTTGCCGCCGACGCCAACTTGACGGTCATCACGACGCCCGAGTTGGTCAAGCTCTGGGCCGAGAACGCCCAGGCCAACGATGAGGAGATTGCCGGGGTGCTGCGGAACATCCAGAGGTTCGCCTACTTCACGCCGCGGCCGAACACTCCCGAGTATGCGTGGTGGGTGGACTGCTTGGGCAAGAGCCAGAAATGATCTGCTGTGTGACGCGATGGATTGTCTGCAACATCCCTTTCGGGTCTCAAAGCGTGTTCCGTTGGCGTGACTCCTGCGTCCCTTGCTGGATGCTGGAGTTCTCCATGTGCTCGAT
>JANLFZ010000020.1:4173-13141 GCA_024653385.1 Thermoguttaceae bacterium
TAGTTGACGACAGGGCGAAGCTTCGCGGCCTGCTCCGATGCAATTTCTTTCTCTTTGGGCGAGAAGCTCATGCCGTCCCCCATGATCCCGTCGGCTTCAAGTCTCAGGCTCCAGGTCAGTATGGCGTTGCGCACGGCATCGAGGATTCCGTGCAGTTGACTTGGCTGGACGACGGTGTAAGGAACGGGCGGACAAGGATCATCGCAATGCTGCATGAGAACGGTTTGCATCTCAGCGCTGAACGGCAGCATAAGCTCAGTCCCTCTCCCGCCGGATACCAGTTCTTCGATCGAGGCAACGCTCTGAACAATTCGACGCCGAGACACCTTGTCCTCAAGGTCGGAAGTGGGAAATCTCCACGGAATCTTTCTCCCATCAAACGGGTTGGTGGACTGGACCTGGCATCGAATCAGCCTATAGTCAGGCAGGCCATCGTCCTTGCCGTATCCGTTGAGTTCGCATTCCACCCACTTGCGGAAATCGGTAAGGTTCAGCTTCGTGGCCACCACGAGTGACTTGCGCAGGAGGTCACTGACATTGATGTTGCTGTCCAGGGCATCCCGCTGCAATTCCTCGACCAACGATGACATACCGTTTCTCCGCTACATTCCCAGCAGCTTGGCCACTCCGGCAATGATCCCGGACGCTGCCATACTGCCCACCGCGCCCTCGGCGATGTTCCTGATCGAGCGCAGGGACTCCTTGATGATCTCCACCTTCGGCCGCGGCGACAATAGCTGGGTCTCGATGGTGGCGATGTCGCTCTGGGCCACGGCCTCGTCGTCGCCCGTCAACCCGAGCTGCGGAAGCATGGTCTTCAGGCCGCCGACAAACTCGGCCACTGCCGCCAGGTCGAGCGAAGTGAACGTCCCAGATTGGGTGCTGCCAACCGTGCCCTGTTGAATCTGCGAATGGGACATCTGCCCGATGTGGATGATGTTCACGGGAAAGTGCTCGGTTGGCTTGTCAGGCTGGGAAAGAGCCGCCTCGATCTCCACCACGCCCGCGTGGGTGAGGCACGCGCTACCTCGCGTGCCGTCAACCACTCCCTCGTTCATCAGGTAGATGAACGCAGCCTTAAAATCGTCTTCCGATAGCGCCGCCCCGTGCATGATTTCGGCGTGCGGCACGTGCTCCAACTCGCATCCTCGTGTCGCTTCGTAAAGGTACTTCAGGAAGCGAAAGCGTTGGAGGGTGCGTTCAGCGATAGTGTCCATTCTCTCGCTCCTCCTTCGCAAAGTGCTCAAGCGTCTCTGCCACGTCCTGCAAGTGCTTCGATGCTCTTGATGTAGTCCTCCGGCAAGCCGTGCTGTCTCGCACCGTTGATAATCCTGTCGAGATAGTCCTTCGGCGGGGTGTCTTCGTGGCAGACGTACTCCGGCTTTGCCACATACGTGACGGCCTCCAACGCCTCCCCGTTGTCGGCAGTCACCTTGACGGTCTTGCGCTCGTACCCAATCTCCTTGGCGTCCATTTTTCGCATCGACTCTGGATTGCAGCGATAGACGACACCGATTACTTCCGCACTGGGGGAGGCGACCACATTGGCATACACTACTCCCCCGGTGCCCCGCTTGTTGAAGGCCAGGCGATAGTCGGCGAGCCGTGCGATTCTCGGCCGCTCGCTACCCTGCCGGATCGGCCCAGTTCGCGCCTCCTTCTGGTCAATCAGGAGGTTGCTGCCATAGGCGAAGTACCAACAGTCGTCGTTCATGCTTCATGCCTTCCTGTCCAGAAGGTAGCAAATCTGAGGGCACGGTACCAGTTTTTTTCACGAAATGGATGGGATTTGGTGGCGTGCGGGGATAGCGAAGCTGGCACGGCTCGTGATCCCTGGGATTCCTCACCACGTGACCCAGCAGGCGGACTCTTGGTAGCCGACGTCCTTCGACGACGGGGATTACGCGGCGGATCGGTCTTCGCCAGAAATGGCGAAGCGATTGGCGGCAGAACCGGTTGCAGTGGAAGGTTGTCTTGCGAACCCGCGCGAGAAAGGGCGCGGCCCGTCGGAAAGGGGCTTGCCTTCACCGAACGGACGGTTTCGAAACGGGAATCAAGGCGCGGAGGATCGGCTCGACCCACTGCTGGGTTTTCATGTCGAACACGATGAAGTCGCCGTCGAATTGCCAATACCCCCAGCTCCAGCCTCGCCGCTCGGCCTGCCTGGCGACGAAGGCGATGTATCGGACGCGGGAAGGCATGTCGCCCTTGTCGTACGCGCCGAACTCGCCGAGATAGACCGGGCGCTGGTGCTTCTCGGCCCAGGTTTGCACCTTGTCGAAATCCCGTTCGATGGCGGCGCGTTCCTCCGCGGTCCCCTCCCAACGGACGCCCACCTTGTCCTTTTGTCCCGTCCACGACGCGCCCTGGTGCGTGAACGACATCGGCTTGTAGTAATGCACCGTGGCGATCAGATGCCGATCCTCGGCGGGAAGCTGCAACTGGTCGAGGTGGTCCACACTGTTCCAGAAGGCGGGACCGACCACCACGGCGCGATGGGGATTCGAAGCGCGGATGATTGCCAGGGCCTCCCGCAAATACTGGTTCCACAATTCCGGCGTCAGCTTGCCGTTGGGTTCGTTGAGGATCTCGAATAGGACCTCCCCGGGCGCCTGGCGGTACCGCTGGCTCAACTGTTTCCAGGTAGCCATGAGCCGTTTGCGGTTCCCTTCGGCGTCGCGACCCATGGTCTGGAATTCGTGCAGGTCGAGGATCACCAGGAGCTTGTTCTCCAGGGCGTGCTGGACCACCCAGTCCAGCGTCTCGAGCCAGTCGGCCGCCAGCGTGTCTCCGGCGTCGATCTTGCGGTCCCGCCACGGATGCAGGTTCACCCGCACGTGCTGAAACCCCGCCTCGGCAATCAGCCGAAAGTGCTTTTCCTGAAATCGGGCCCTGTCGCGCGACCTCCATAATGGGTCATAACCGATGATGTTCACGCCGCGACCCAAACGCTTATGGAGCTGCTGCACATCCGTGCCGCCGGCAACGGGTTCTGCCCGGGCGGCCAGAGTGCCCAAGACGATCGCCAAGAACCAAGCCGGTCCGAGGACAAGAACAGAGCGGGGGGGAGCCATGGGATTCCTCCAGGTTACGGGGTGACCATGCCAGCAGCATAGCGGCGGCCCGTCGCGATTTCCACTGGGCGCGAACCCTCACGGCGGTTTCCCCGTGAACGCTTACGCCGCCGCTTCCGAGGCAAAAAACAGAGCCGTGGCTGTTGGGAGACATTCCACCTGATCGGACAATCGGGTATGGTTCATCCCATGACTTCGCTGGAAGCCCGGCGGACGCTGCCCCGACCCCAAGACAACTCCTTGCACGCATCGGATAGGGAACCCATGGCTCAACATGACCGAAGGACCGATCGGCTCGGCGCAATCCTCGCGAATGTGTTTCTCTTGCTGGCTGCCGCTTCGTCGGGGGCCGGCGACGGCCGGCACGACCGAAAGGCATTGCAGGTCCCCGACGACTTTCCTCGCTTCGTGGTGCCCGGCCAGGAGCAGCGGATGGCGCTGCTGCGCGAGCTGTTCTGGCTGCACTATCAGCCTGCCGGTCCATTGATCCCGCTTTGGGACGAATGGATGCCGAAGAGCACCCTCTGGCCGGCGCGGGGGGAGGGCGAGCAACTTCAAGCCATGCGGCGGCGATGGGCCAGTGCCCTGGCGAGCCGCCCGATCAACGCCGAGGGCTACGTCCACACCCAGCAGCACGACGGCACGGCGCACGCCGAGGGCTGGCCGTTCCCGCTGTGGACGCAGGCCGGCGGCATGGGGTGGCATTTCGCGCCTACCGGCGTGCCGGGCTACGATGCCCCGCTGGTCAAGCCGGACGATTGGAAACTGATCGGCGCCCGCGGCGGCACCGTGACCGCCAAGGGCTGGCCCCTGGAACTGACGGCCCCCCGCGCCATGGCCCAGCCGCCGGCATTCGCCGTAAGTGCCCGGGTCGCGCCCTGGCTGAGGCTGAATTGGTGGGCAAACGGCCTGGAAAACGCCCGTTGCTACGTGGAATGGACCACGAAGGAAGCTCCCGAGTTCAGCCCCGACCGGCGGGCCTATTTTTCGCCCTCGGCCGATGGACAGCTCGCGGCCTCGCTTCCCATGGGCGGCAACGAGGGCAAGATGGACCTCTCGCGCGTCGAGACCCGCACCATGATCCCCATGTATCGCCTTCCGGGCTGGAAGGGCACGATCACGGGCCTGCGCATCGGATTCGACAATTCCGGCCCGGTGCACGTTGTCATCAAGTCGTTTCACACCGCCTGCGACAGCCGCCACAACATCAACAACTCGAACTTCATCCGCGGTTGCCACGATTACTTTCTCTGGTCTGGCGATGTGCCCTTCCTTCGCGGCCAAATGCCCCGCATCCGCGTTGCCATGCGGTTCATCATGCGCGAGTTCGACACGCGCCGGCGGAAGTGCGTCTACACGACCTGGCCGGGCCACGAGGGCCGCAGCGGCGTCCGCTACGTCGACGGAAAGAAAGTCATCGTGCCCGGCGAAGGCATCGGGAGCAACTACTGGGACCTGCTCCCCTTCGGCGGCGAAGACGCCCTGGCGACGGTTTACTATTACGACGCGCTTGGGGACCTCGCGGAACTGGAGGCTGAGATTGCCGCCCATCCCCAATGGGAGGTGCCCCGCGGGGCCGAGGCCTTCGATCCCGCGGACTTGCGAAGGCACGCCCAAGAGGTCAAGGACTACGGCACCAAACGGTTCTGGAACGAGAAGACAGGCCGCTTCGGCACCGTGGACCTCGACGGCCGCCTGCACGACTACGGCTTCACGTTCCTGAACAACGAGGCCGTGTACCACGACTTCGCCACGGCGGAGCAGGCCCGGTCGATCCACGCTTGGCTCAGCGGGCAACGCACGATCGAAGGCGACACTTCCGTGGGCAAGGACATCTACCATTGGCGCTTCGGTCCGCGATCCACCACCCGTCGCAACCTCGACTACTACTTTTGGGCATGGAGCAATCCCGAGTCGGTTCCTTGGGGCTACCAGGTGCAAGACGGCGGCGCGGTCCTCGGCTTCGCGTATCACGACCTCATGGCGCGGCTCAAGACGGCCGGCCCCGACGATGCCTGGCAGCGTCTAAGCCGGATCCTCGACTGGTTCGACGAAGTCCAGAAAGCAGGCGGATACCGCGAGTACTACAAAGATGGATCGCGTGGGACCTTGCAGGGCGGCAACGTCCCTGGCGGATTGGGGATGGATCGGGAGTTTTTCGAGTCGATCCTCGTCCCTCAGGTCATGCTCTACGGGTTCCTCGGTTTCCGCCCCACGGCCGACGGCTGCGTCCTCGACCCGCGCTTGCCTTCCGACTGGAAGGAGCTGACCGTGACCCGCATCCACTTGCAGGACCACGTGCTCGACATCTCCGTCAAGGCCGACGCGATTCACGTGACCGACCATGCGTCCGGCGGTCGCCCCCTGAAGATCAGGCGAGCAGCGGGCGGGACGCTGAAGGTCATTGCTCACTGACCGCCACTTGCGGCGGCACCGGAACTGCGCGGCCGCACGACCGGAGCCGAATCGAGTTCGACGACGACTGTTGTCACGGCAGCGTCGGGCAGCGTCTCGGGCAGCGCCACCGTTTTCGCGTCGTTGTCGACCGCCAAGGCGGCGCCGCCGTTCAAGAACCACGCCTTGAGGATGGCGTTCTGCAGCCCCGGCAATTGCACCGGGCCCTCCGGCCGCTTTTCCAGATGGATGTAGAGCCGGTTGCCTTTGGCCGTGCACTTGCCGACGGGCAGGGTCTTGAACGGCGAACCGGTCGTGCCGTAGATGCTTTCGCCGTTGACCGCTAACCATGCGCCGATGCCGTGCAATCGTTCCACCAACGGCTGCGGGATGTCGCCGTCCGGCGTCGGGCCTACATTCAACAGTAGGTTGCCCCCGCGGCTGACCACGTCGACCAGGCGGCGGATCAGCTCGGTGGTACTCTTGAACCGTGTATCCTTGATCGAATACTGCCAGTAGTCGCCGATGGTCATGCAGGCCTCCCACGGATAGTGCTGTTCCCGCTCGAACCCCATCGCGACGTTGATTTCCGCAGGTTGCTCGCGCGTGTAGAAGTCACCGAGTCGTGTCACGCCGCGCTCCCCCGCGCCCAACCGGTCGTTAACCAGCGCCGCCGGCTGCAATTGGCGGACCATACGCACCAACTCCGGGGCCCTCCAGGCCGTGGCCGGATGGTCCCATTCGCCGTCGAACCAGACGCAGTCCAGCGGGCCGCACTGAGTGCACAGCTCCCGCACCTGCGGGAACAGGAACTCATCCACAAACTGCGGAAGGTTCGTCCGGTAGCGCGGCTCGCGCCAATCCAGCAGCGAGTAATAAAAGCCGACTTTCAGTCCGGCTGCCCGCGCGGCATCCGCAAATGCGCGTGCATAGTCGGTCTTGGGCGCCATGTCCACCGAGTCGAACGTGGTCACCCGGCTGTCGAACATCGCGTATCCGTCGTGATGCTTCGCGGTGAGCACGACGTATCTTGCACCCGCCGCCTTGGCTGTCTCCATCCACTTCGCCGGATCGAACGATTTGCCGCGAAACCGCTGGGCGTACTTCTCGAACTCCGCGTTCAATGCGGGATTGGCTTGGATGTCCAGATAGTCGAACTTCGCGCCCGGGTCGCTACCATGCACGGCGAACGGCCCCCAGTGGAAGAACAGGCCGAATTTGGCGTTGCGGAACCAAACCTGCCGCTTCGCCCTGACCGCCGCATCGGGATACACGTATCTCCCTTCGCGCGCGTTGAATACGATCATCGGCACGTCCTTGGGGAAGCAGCTTTCGAAGAACTGTCTCAGCGGGCCCGGATACATGGCCACGCGGATCGTCCCCCACGTTTGCTGATCGCCCGTCGCGTAGAACAGATACGTATTCCCATGATACTCGAACAGATCGGCATCGGTGTTGTTGATCCCTTCGCCCGGCACGGGATCCAGCAGCGGGTACGTGGTGGGCGACAGTTCCCACATGGCCAGATCCCGCGAGCGGGCCACAAACGTCACGTACTTCGTTTCGGGCAGGCGATACCGGTACCACTTGCCCGGCCCCTGCCAGTTCCAGGCGCCATAGACGCAGTAGTAATAGGGTGCGACGTAGCGGAGCGTGGGATTCGCGCATGCACTCTTCTCCGCCGTGTCGGAAAAACCGATCCCTTCGATCTCCTGCCATTTCGAGAGGTCTTTCGATCGCGCGAAACGGAACGACCACTGCACCGGCTGGTTTGACTCGAAGGCCATGACGTATCCCTGTTCGTCCTGGCACACGCTGGCGTTGAACAGGTGTTCGCCCGGCTTGCGCTGGACCGCCAGCTCTTTGCGCCAGTTCTTCAAATCCGTGGTCCAGAAGCGATAGATGTCGTGCGTCCAATCGTCATCGGTGTTCTCCGCGGCGAACACGTTCAACTCGTCGCCGCGCACGAAGGCGCTGACGAACGAGAACGTATCCCCGAATCGGGCGACCTCGTCGCCGGTCACCATGTCCTGCACGAACAAGTAGAACCCCGCCGCCTTCGTGTTGCCCCGCACATTCTGGACCAGCATCGGCCGGTCCCGATACACGATGGGCGTGTTCTCCATGCGCGGCCCCGGGAACGCGAACGGCAACTTTACCAATGGCGGGTTGGGCACGGCAAACGGATTAGCCGGTGCTGCCTCCTGGGCGCTCAGGGGCGCGAATTCGCCGCCTGCCGCGGCCACGAGCAACACGCAGGTCGACAGGCCTCGCATTGCGCATCCTCCAGCGTGGAAACCGAGTCTGGAAAGGGAATATGGCTCATCTTAGCGAAAAGGCCAAGAGTCAGCACTCGGAGCCCCATTGGATCACTCGTGGAATGGTGGTTGTGGGAACTCATGATGGATGTCCTTGAGAATCGGTCGGTAAGCAGGTTCTCGCCCTGGCGCGATCCCAAGATCCTCCATCTGCAACCGCCTCTTGTTGACCGGTTGGTGGCGTCCGGGAAGGCGCGACGACCAGTCCACCCGGTCCAGCCGTTCCCCTTCCGCGCGTGGCACCCGGCGTCGAACCAGCGACGTGGACACCCGGAACTTGCTGGCAACCCGGTAGATTGAGACGCCCTCCCGGACAGCTCGGACCATGGCCTGCCGCCGGGCTCCCCTAAAAGTCCTCACGGATGCCTCTTTACCGATGACTACCTTCAGCACCATGGAGGGGATCTGGTAATGCGGGGATGGCGAGGTTGGCGCGACGCGTGATCGCAGGGATGCCTCACCACGTGACCCGGCCGTGGAATTGTCGGTAGCAGACGTTCTTCAACGACGGAGATTACGCGCCGTACCGGGAAGTGACGGCCGAGTGGCGCCGAGAAACGGCAAGGCGATTCGTGGCAGGGCCGGGTTGCGCGGCGCCGGCTACTCCGTCTCGTAGTGCTCGACCAGCGGCCAGTAGGTCTTGAAGTCGAAGTCCGGGCTGTTGTCGAGATCGTGGCACTCGACGCAGAGGTGTTTTTCCGACTCTTCCTTGGTCACGACCACGGCCTTGCGGTACTTCTCCTTGAGGGCCTCGTCGTCCTTCATTTCGGCCAGGACGTGGGCCTCGCCCGGCCCGTGGCACGACTCGCACCCCACGTCGATCAGGTGCGGGGTCTTCTCCTTGCTCCAGAACCCGCCGGCATACGGGAAGTACTGGGTCGGATGCCAGCCGACCACGTGGCAGCTCACGCACTCGGCGTCGAAATGGCGCGGCGGGTCGGCCTTGACCAGCGTCTCGTAGGCCTTCGCGTGGCCGCTCTTCTTCCAGATCTTGTACGAGACCTCGTGACACGACTCGCATTTTGCCGAGCCGACGAACGCCCCCTGGGCCTCGGTGCGGGGATGCGGCACGGGCTTCAGGCCCACGCCTTCCCACCCGAGCACTCGGAGCTGGTCCTGGTACGACTTCATGAGGGCCTTCATATCGCTGGACTGGGCGAAACGCGAATCCAGCGGCACCGA
>JANLFZ010000020.1:13151-24827 GCA_024653385.1 Thermoguttaceae bacterium
AGGCGGGCGCCGTCACGCGGAGGCTCGGGAGCACCCCCGGCAGTCACCACGTACTGGAAATCGGGAAACCGCTTGGCCAGTTCCTCGCTTTCCTCGAGGGTGGCATGGGCCAAGAGGACGAGCAGATCGCACTGCTGGGCCTTGAGTTCGGGAAGGATGCCCCCCAAAGCCGCCTCGGGATCAGTGGTCTCGACCTCGGGGTTGTTGATCTCCTTGATCGCCTTCTTGCCCACCACGGCCGTGACGCCGATCTTCAGCCCGCCGGCCTGGATCACCTTCTGGCGGGCGGTCAATTTGGCGTCGAAACCGAAGACCGCGGCATTGGCCGAGACAAAGGGGCTTTCCTTGTCGGCCGTGCCGGCCACGACCGCGGCCAACTCGGTGGCGGGCAGACGCAGGTCGGCCTTGCCCAGGGCGATCGCGTCGTAACCCATCTTGCGCATTCCCTCGGCCGTGATCTGAAGCTTCAACTCGGTCTGGCGTCCGTAGCTCTTGACCAACCCGCCCACGTCCAGGCCCACCACCGGCCAGCCGTCGGCGCGGAGTTGCTTGAACAGCGTGTGGCGTCGGGCCAGGCCGCCCTTCATTCGATCCAACCCGGCACAACCGCACGGCTCGAGATAGCCGTCCTGACGACCGCTAATGACCAGGGCCAACTTGGGCTTCGGCCACCCTTCGAAGATCGGCCCATTCTCCTTGATCGGGTCGAACGGAATCTCGCTGCCCTTGCCCTTCAAACGCCGTTTGACTGCCGGATCGATCTTCGTGCTTTGGCCCGGAGAGGTCGCGACCGGCGTGCCGGGGGTGGGCAACATGCCACCCCGCAGCGGATTCGCCCGGAGTTGAAGATCGGCAGAGTCCGAAGCCGACGAGCCGGAACCGGATCCGCCGCCCGACTCAAGCGATAAACCCGAGGTCGGACTCTTCGTCACGGGTTTGCTGTCGTCGGCTGCGCCACCGGCAGCGTCCGCAGGGCAACACCCCGGTGTAGTGACCACGGACAGGCACAGAAGAGTTATGCCGAGCCCAGTAAGGCGAAAGATTCCATTCAACGGCATGGGGTGGCCCCACGGTGGGCGAAGGGTTATTTGCGAATGGTAAACCGGACCTTGATGGGAAGTTCCTTGGCTTGGGGGTGATTCGACCCAAGCACGATCGTGCCGGGTTGCGCCGTCTCCGAGCCGGAATAGTCCATCGGCTCTTTGTTCTTGTGGCTCTTGGGGATGCGGATGGTTAGCGGAACCCGGGTGAGCTGCCCTTTCGTGTCGTTCTGACCCAGTTGCACCTCCAGCAGTTCAGGCTCGCGGCGGAGAACCTCGAACCGGACATCCTTGGCATGAGGGCCATGTACAAAAATGGTCAAAGACCGTTCGATCTCCTCCTCCAGTCCCAGGCTGCCCAGGTTGAGCGAGTTCGTGTTCGGATCCCATCCCATGGGGCCGGCGATCCGAATCTCGCCCACGACGGTCCCCTTGACCGGAATGGCGACCGTGGGAGTGGATGCCAAATTGGTCTTGAGCGTGATTGTCTGTTGAAACGCCCCTAAAGGCAAGCCGGGTTTTACGGTTAGATGCACCAGGCAGCCACTCTTGGCGCCGGTTTCGGAGGCCAACTGATCTGCCGGCATGGGGTCAACCCGCACCTCAAACGCCCCAGCCGTAGCCCGATCGGAGCATTCGTGCCCCACTATCTTGAAGGGTTCCGACTTGAAGCAGTAAAGCTGGACCGTGGCCTCTCGCCCAGTGACTGCCGTCAGACCGCTCAGCGCGACTTCGCTGGGTACCGCCTTGACCGTTGTGGTAATCCGCCCCGTCACGGTAAAGGCCACCCGATGGCGGGTCGGATCGTTCGTGAGCACCGCGGCCGTCTGCCGGTATGGTCCGGTAAAGTCCCGGCCGTGCCACTCGACGGTCACCACGGCCGACTCGCCGGGACGAACCTCGGTCTTGTCTAGCGCGGCCAACGTGCATTTGCACGTGGTATCACCCTTCTGAAGAGTTAAGATAGCATCCCCTTCATTGCGAATCACGAAGTCGTGCCGACCTGGCGTGCTGTTGTCCATCAAGCCAAAATCGTAGCTCGTTGTGGGAACCACCACCTTGGGTTGGGGGCCCGACGGGGCAACCTTGGCCGCCTCGGTGCTTGTGGTCAGCCCCGCCGGCGTGCCGTCCCACGGCCGCATGGCAATGCGGGCCATGGCCATGCTGAGTCCCATCGCAATTCCCAAGGCACTGGCAACAACGGCGACAACCCAGGTCCTCATGAAGCACTCCGCAAGGGGTCGGGTCGTTCACATTTTCCGTGAAACATTACGCGGCAACTCTTTGCGCAGTTCATTCAGACGAGGATGGCCGCCGCGCCCAGAGACCTCCTCCAGTCGGAATGCCTCCTTGGCGTGCTCGCGGAACCCCACCTCGTCGCCCCCAAGCCGAAGTGCCAAAGCCAGTGCCGCCTGATACTCCATGTTGTGGGGGTACCGCTCGACCGCTTGGCGATAGGCCGCCAGGGATCGCTCGAGATGTTCTGGAAGGTTGGTTGCCCGATAGATGGCCATGTACCGCTCGCCCGCGATGAACCAAGCCGCGCTCTCGTTGGGAGAGCGTGCCAGGGCAGCCTCGGTATAGTCGTGGAACAAGGCCTGCGCGGCTTGGTCGCCTTGGGCCTGCCAGCGCGCAAAGGCGTCTCCTGCCAGGAGGCCCCACGGACGGGCGTCGAGCTGATCGGCACGCGCGGCACGCTGCCAGCACGATGCTCGCGCTTGAGGATCGCGTTTGGCCGCACGCAACCACGCGCGGCATTCCAGCACCGGGTTGTATGCCGTCGCGTAACACGCGACCAAGAGGAGAAAACCCACGGCGAACAAACCCAAGGCGGAACGTCGGGTAAGGCGCCAGACGTCCGAGGTATCCGACGTCTCACTACCTGTGCCGCACTCCGCTGCATTCAGGCCGAGGGCCATCAGCAGCCAAAGCGTTCCCGAAACGCCGGGAAAACCGATCCCGCCGGCAGCCAGCAGGTTCACCAGCAACACAACGACCGCCACTCCCAAGAGGCGCGGTGCAAGCCACCCGTCGTCCACCCAGCGCCGCAAGAGGATCAGGATGATCACCGCGAGTGAAAGCGCGATCGAAAGTCCCAGGATTGCCGACGAGACGGACGCCAATAAGCCGAGCACCATGGCCAACGGGAAACCGCAGGCCCCACCGACAAGAGCCCAGGTGCTCGCCCCCGGTCGGTAAGCCGGCGATGGCGGTTCGGTCGAATCGCCGGAGGGTCGTGGCGCGCGAAGCAGCCTCCACGCGTAGGCGCCCAGCGCCAGCAGCAAGACCAAAGCAGCCGGCATCCCTGCCGTGGCCCCGATCTCCAGGAGGAAGTTGTGCGGCTCGGCCACTTCCTCGACCGCCTGGGGGAGCTTGTACCGGGTGTACTCGGCCTGGAAGTTGCCGGGCCCCACGCCGAGCCAAGGGTGGTCCGCGATCAGTCGGGTCGTCGCCTGCCAGTAGTGGAGTCGGTATCCGAGCGACTTGGCGGCCTGGGAAAAGACCGAGGCATCGACGCCGCGCGTGGCCACCGCGACGCCCACCAGGGCGAGCAACACCAAACCCGCCGCGGCCAACAGCCGCGCATGGTGCCACAGGCGTCGCCCGGCCCAAATGCCGACCAGCGCGAAGCCCAGCGCGGTCGCCAGATAAGCGCTGCGGCTCATCGTGAGGATGAGGCACCCGGCCACGAGCACCGCGGCGAGGATGAGGCCGGCGCGCACCCGGACCTCTTGGCGCATCCACAGCACGCCGATGCCTGCCGTCAACACGAGCCACGGCGCGAGGAACCCTGCCAGCGAGTTCGTCAGGGCAAAGGTCGCCATGGGCTCGGGGCTGTTCAGCCGATCCTCGAAGGCCCTGCGCTGTTGGGGATCGGCCAAGTACTCGAGGTCCGCGTCGCGGAGCGTCGCGTCGGGGTCGCGGGCGTAGGCGGCGCGGGTTGCGGGCAACTCGACGAAGTACTGGTACAGCCCCATGCCGGCCAGGCCCGTGGCCAGGGCGATCATCACGGCCGCCGCGGCCCGGATCTCGCGCGCCGCCGCGAGGAATTGCCGAGCCAGAAAATAGCCCAGTCCCAGGCCGATCCATTCCCACAGCATGTTCACGGCCGGACGGGGGCTGCCGCGCACGGCCCCGACCACTGCCGCCAGCACGTTCAGCCCGAACAGGCCGAGCACGGCCGCGTCGATCCAGCCGAAGCGCACGCGGAAGTCGGGGCGACCGAGCACCCCCAGGAGCCACACCACCGCCAAGACCAGCCAGAGCATCACGATGGGAAGGCCGTCGCCCTCGGCCGCGGCCGACTCGCTGGCGATCAAGGGTCGCGCCACGAACAACGCGCACACCCCGGCCACAAGCCACGGGCGCAGACGGTCGGCGGTTGCCGTACCGGAGCGTGCGTCGGTCGCATCGGGATGAGGCGGCCGTTCGGCCGACCCGCGCTTACGCCGCGCCATGGCCGCCGTTGCCTCCACTGCCGTTGTTCCGGCCGCGCCTGCCCGTCGTCTCGAGAATCCCGACCAGCACGAGCGTGCAGACGACCACGAGCACGACAATCGCCGCCCCGATGATATCCACTTGATGAAGCACGAGGGCACCCAAGCCGCAGGTGGCGGTGGTCAGGTAGATCGTCCAGACGGCCTGGGGCTTGGTCATGCCCAGTTCCACCAGGCGATGGGAGAAATGGCTCTTGTCGCCCACGAACGGGCTGCGTCCTTCGCGCAGCCGGATGAAGACCACCGTGGTCGTATCGTATAGGGGGACGGCCAACACGCACAACGGGGCCAGGATGCGATGCGGTGCCTCGTAGCCGGCGAACGTGGCCGTAAGCGTCACGACGGCCAGCAAGTAGCCGATCAGGTAGGCCCCGGCGTCGCCCATGAACAGCCGGGCCGGGGGCCGATTATGCCACAAGAATCCGACGAGCGACCCGACCAGCACCAAGAGAAAACCGCCAATGAACAACTGGGGCTGCCCGGTGACGGGGCTCGGGGCCAGCAGGGCCACGGCCGCCAACAGCGACGCGGCGATGGCTCCCACGCCCGCCGACAGACCGTCCATGTTGTCGAGCATGTTGAACGAGTTCACCAGGCCCACGATCCAGAGCACGCTCAGGGCGCCGGTCAGAACGGGCCAGTCCATGAAGATCGTCAGACGGAACCCCAGAACGACCATGGCCGTGGCCACGACCGTTTGCACCCCCAACCGCAGTCGCCAGTCGAGGCCGCGCCGGTCATCGGCCAGCCCGAGCGCCACGAGCACGGTTCCTCCGGCGAGGATCGTCCACATCCGGCCCGACTGGCGCACGAGGCCGGCCAAGTGCGGCGTGACGAACTCGGGCAGTGCCACGAGCGCCTGTCCAGTGGCCTCGTCGCGCGTTGCCACGAGCACCGCCAGCGCGAGGTGCCCCAGGGCCAAGGGAAGCACGACGCCCAACCAGATCGCCAGGCCGCCACTGGTGGGCGTTGGAGCGGCGTGGACCTTGCGGTGGCCCGGCCGGTCGACCAGGCCAAAGCGCGGCCCGAACCGGCGCACCGCGAACCCCGCCAGCCAGGCGATCATCATGCTGGGAACCAGCGTGCCAACGACAAGCCAGATCACGCGGCGTGGTCCTCCCGGACGAAGTGGCGCAGATCGTCGCGGCATTGCGACAAGAACGCCTGGACCTCGGGCCGCCGGTAGTCGGGAAACGTCCACTCGTGGTGTTCCCATCGGCCGCGCCGAAAGAACAAGGTGATCTCGGCGTAGATGCCCTGGCCAAGGTAGATGCGATGGGCAAAATCCTTGGTCGAGGCCAACACGAGCTTGCTGAGCGTCAAATAGCCTGGATCGAGATTCAGCGGCCGGGGCTCCGGATGCCGCTTCAGGGCCGCGTACTCGGCCTCCCAGGCGTTGGTGGCCAGTTTCAACTCGGGCAGCCGGGCGGGGTCGATGCGCGTTGCCAGTGCGAACAGCCGCTTGATCAGGCCCGCGCCCATCGTGGCCTCGTAGTAGTTGGTTTCGACAAACGGATACGCCTCGCTCGATCGGGCGATGGGGCCCCACGCCCCGGCCAGCCGCTCCTTGGCCCAGTCCAACGCCGCCGGGTAGCGGCTGAACGCGGCGACCAGTAGCAGTGCGGGAGCGGGGACGAGCGGTTGGCCCATGGGCGAAAAGCGAGGATCGCAAAGAAGCAAGTGTCTGGCCCTTGCGCGTCCGCACGCCCGAAGAAGACAGTCCCATTTTCGCGGGCTTCTCCGCGAAAACTCGGACAGTCCCCCTGAACGGCTAGCGCAAACCGTTTGACGACAAGCGGCGCGTGTCTTCTCCCATCTTATCATGAGCCGTCGGCCGATGCAGCGCACGCGATCGGGTGCCCGTTTCAGCCGATTGACGCCCCCTCGTTCGGTTGGGTAGAATGGCCGTGCCGCTGCCTTCGATCCCGGCGGCGGTCGATCGAGGGAGATGGCCATGGTGCCTGGTGACGAAACCGTGCGAGCGATTCGCGAGGCGTTGGAGCTTTCTCCCGAGAACGTGCCGCTGCGCCGGCATCTGGCCGAGACGCTGGCCGGCCTGGGCCGGCTCGACGAGGCCGAGCGCGAGTTCCGAGAGGCGCTCAGCCGCGCGCCCGACAGCCAGGAGATCAAGACGGGACTGGCCGACGTGTATCTCCGGCAAGGCAAGACGAGCCAGGCCCTGGTCGTGTTGGAGGACGTCACGCGTCGCCCCGAGGCCCCGGGCCGGGCGTTCGTCTTGTATGCCAGGCTGCTTTGGGCCCGCGGCGACGTGCCCGGGGCCGTGGCCCAGTACAAACTGGGCATCGAGACGAATCCCGACGCGGCCGATCGGGATCTGGAAGAGGCGTTGGGCCTTGCCCACGACGAAGAGCCCGGCGAGGTGGTCGAGGGCCGGCTGCGTGCCTCGTGGCAGGGCACGCCACCGCCCTGGGAGGCGGAGATCGAGCGACCGCGACTGACCTTCCGCGAGGTCGGCGGCATGGACGACCTTAAGGAAGAGATCCGCGTGCGGATCATCTATCCCCTCCAGCACCCGGAACTCTACCGTGCCTACGGCAAGAAGGCCGGTGGCGGGATTCTCCTGTACGGCCCGCCCGGTTGCGGCAAGACGCATCTGGCCAGGGCGACGGCGGGCGAGATCCGCGCGGGTTTCATCGCGGTGGGGATCAACGACGTGCTCGAGATGTGGGTCGGCAACAGCGAGCGCAACCTCCATGCCCTGTTCGAGCAGGCCCGCTCGAACCGCCCGTGCGTCCTCTTCTTCGACGAGGCCGACGCGTTGGGCGGGCGGAGGTCGGACATGCTCAGCGGTTCGGGCCGGCACCTGATCAACCAGTTCCTGGCCGAGATGGACGGCGTCGGGAGTTCGAACGAGGGGGTGCTGATTCTGGCCGCGACGAATGCTCCCTGGCACGTGGACCCGGCCTTTCGCCGTCCGGGCCGGTTCGACCGCGTGCTGTTCGTGCCGCCGCCCGACGCGGCGGCGCGGGCGGCGATCCTGCGCATCCACCTGGCCGGCAAGCCCGCCGACCGCGTCGACTGCGAACACCTCGCGCGCAAGACCGAGGAGTTTTCCGGCGCGGATCTCAAGGCGGTGGTCGACGCCGCGGTCGAGGCGAAGCTTCGCGAGGCGATGAAGACCGGCCGGATCGAGCCTTTGGCGACGAAAGACCTGGCGGCCGCGCTGCGGACCGTGCGCCCGACGACCCGCGAGTGGTTCGCGACCGCCCGAAACTACGCGCTGTACGCCAACCAGGGCGGCTTCTACGACGACGTGCTGAAATACCTGAGGCTGTGACATGGCCGCCCATCTCGAACGCGCCAAGGTGCTCCTCTTGCAGCGACGCTATGCCGACGCGGAAGCCGAGGCCGGTCTGGCCCTGGCCGAACGGCCCGACGACGAGTCGGCCCACCGCGTGATGGCCCTGTGCCTGCTCGAGCGCGAACGGTTCGACGAGGCGACCGAGCACGCCCAACAGGCCGTGGCCTTGGGGCCCGACGTCCCGGCCGCACACTACACGCTCGCCGTGGTCTGGGCCCGGCGGAACTACCTCGACCGCGCCGAGGCCGCCGTGCGCGAGGCCATCGCGCTGGATCCCGACGACGCCGACTGCCGCGTGCTTCTGGGCAGGATCCTGCTCGCGAGAAAACGCTGGGAAGAAGCCCTCGCCGCGGCCGAACAGGCGATGGCGCTCGATCCGGAACACGTCGAGGCGCTGAACGTGCGGGCCGAGGCGCTGCGCGGCCTGGGGCGAACCGGGGTCGCGGAGGAGGAACTTGTCTCGGCCCTCCAAGTCGATCCCGACGACGCCTGGACCCACGCCAACCTCGGCTGGACCGCCCTCGAGAACGGCCAGCGCGCCCAGGCCATGGAGCGATTCCGAGAAGCCCTCCGCCTGAACCCCGAGCTGGAATGGGCGCGGCTCGGCGTGGTCGAGACCTTGCGCGCCCACAATCCGCTGTACCGCGTGCTGCTGCGGTATTTCTTTTGGGTCGGACGGCTCAGCACCGGGGCGCAATGGGCCGTGATTCTGGGGGCCTATGTCGGTTACCGGGTCGTGCTCGAGGTCGCCCGCACGCATCCCGCCCTGGGCCCGTGGCTTGCGCCGGTGATCGTGGCGTACCTCGTGTTCGCGCTGGGCACGTGGCTCGGCCGGCCGATGATGAATCTCGCCTTGCGCCTGCACCCGTTCGGCCGGCTGGCACTGTCGGACGACGAACGGCGCGGCGCCAACGTGGTCGGAGGTTTCTTGCTTGCCGCGGCGCTCGCGGCGGCCGCGTACTGGGGCCTCTCGTTCCGATTGGCCCTGCCCGTGGCCATCTTCTGCCTCGGCATGGTCTTGCCGCTGGCGGCCACGTTCCAGTCGGCAACCCCCTGGCCGCGCAAGGGGCTGTGGGTCTACACGGGCGTGGTCGCGCTGTTGGGAATCGCGCCCTGGGTGCTGGCGGTGCTCAATGCGCTGGGCGTGTTCGGTCCGGCGTCCGACGACCGGGTCCTGAGCCTGATGGTGCTTGCCTGGAGGGGGTTCGCTCTGGCGTCGGTCCTGTCGCTGTTCGCGGGGAACATCCTCATGTCGATCTCGTGGAAGCGGTAGGCGCCGGCGTCTGCGCTACGGTCCCCGCGCGTCGGCCGCCTCGCGCTTGCGCTGGAGCGTGTACCACGATCGCCACGCCCGCACGTCGAAGCCGTAGTTCACGCCGGTCAGCGACGTGAGGGCCTCGAGCACCGCGCGGTTCTGGACGTGCTCGGTGACGACCTTCGGCCCGCCACCGCCGACCGACAGGCCCATCGGGCCGGGCGATCCGCCCGGTCCCATGCCGAACGTCGTCGTGGTCTGGCCGGCCGGCCGGGTCTGGACTTTGTACTTGTGGGCGGTCACCAGCGCGTCGATGAGCGGGCTGACGGCCGACCGATCGCCCAACTGGCCCAACGCCACGCCCGCCCGGTTCACGTACCGGTTGTCCTTGCTCCGCAGATAGCCCACGAAGAAATCGACCACCGCCGGGTTCTTCTTCGCCTTGAGATGGTCGAGGCACGTCAAACGCACCTCCTCGATCGGATCCTCGATCGCGAAGAACGCCAGCGCCTTCTCGGCCTCCGGCGTACCGATCCGCGCAAGCGCCGCCACGAACAGCAGGCGCACGTTCGGGTTGGCGTTCGATTTCATCGCCTGGACGAGCCCCTTGATCGCCGCCGGGTCGGTGATCTCGTCGATCGACTCCTTGGCCAGCCGGGCCTTGTCGCCGGCAAGCCAACTCTCCCAGCGGTCGATCTTCTGGGCCCATTCCTTCTCGGCCGCTTCCTGCTTCTGGCGTTCCTCGAGGATCTCGATCTCTTGCTTGGTGCGGTAGCGGCCCTTGTACCAGCGGAGGCCCTGTTCGTCCATGGCCTGTTTCTGGGTGGTCCATCGCCCGCCCACCTGGCTGTACCCGAGGCCGTGCCGGGCCTCCACGTGGTTGGGGTCCAACTCGATCACCCGCTCGAGATGCACCCGGCGCTGCGCCGCCAGGCCGCGCTGGCGGCACCACTCGGCCAGTTGGAACTGGCCCTCGACCGTGTCGGGATACCGCGGCCGGATCCGCTCGTATTCGGCCTCCGCCGGACGCTGGCGCACGACCTGCTTCACCTGGGCCCGGGCCAACGTCACGGTGGCCCCCGCCGATGTCTTCACCACGTAGGTTTCGCGGGGCGTTTGGTTCGGATTGAGCAACTCGCCCTCAACCTGCCCCCCTTGATGGAGCACGAAGGTGTCGGCACGCGCTCCCCCGACAAGAGCGGCCAGAAGGAGGGCCGGAACGACGAGCAACGCTTTCACGGCGGACTCCGGACGACCCAAAGCGCAAGAACCAACCACCGCGGCCGATATTCCAGTCTAACATGCGCCGACGGCAAAGGCCACTGCCGACCTTGCGTCAACGCCCCGCCGACGCAACATCTTGCCGCCGCGCGGCCTCCGTCATGCGCTGGTGGTTGGTCCGTGTCCGTTTCGGCTCCCGGGCGATTTCACGGCAGAACTGAACCACGTCGACGAGTTGGCGTTCGGGCACACTCAGGCAGCTTGGGTGCGGCGTGCCCGGCATGCCCACGCGCAATCGCAGGTAGACCGCCTCGGGCGACTGGCCGCCCTTGAACGGATCGCGGATCAGGTCGCGCGCGGGCGAGGGTTGCCCCTGCTCGTCGGCCAGCGGCAAGTCGCTGGTACCGTCGCCGTTTTGCCCATGGCACTTCGCGCAGCCCAAATCGACATAGGTCTCTTTGCCCCGGGCCGCGGCCACCGCGTCGATCGCGCCGATGCGCGGCAGGGGCACGGGCGGGCCGGGCGACGTGCGAAGCGCCACAACGCGGTCCAGTTCCTCCTCGTCGATCTCCTCTTGCTCGCTTCGCAGGACCAAGACGAGGTGCTCCCGAACCCCCTCGCGGTTCCAACGCACCACCTCCTCGGCCAAAAGCCGCTGTTGGTCTTCGGAAAGATTCTCGAACGGGCGCATCGCGGTGCCGGGCATCCCCCGGCGGATCGCGGCTTGCACGTCCTCGGTCGTCGGGACCGCATTGAGCGTGCTTGCCAGCCGGAACGCCTCCCGGCGGAAGTCCCGCGGCCTGGGAAACAAGTACCGCGCCGCCGGTCCATCCCCGCCGCCCTGGGCGCCATGACACGCCGCGCACCACCGCGTGTAGGCCTCCGAGGCCGAGCCTGCCGGTGCGGCCTGGCGGTCGAGATCGGATGGTTTCGTGGCCGGTTGGCCGTCGCCGAACCCGGTCGCCGGCGGCTGAACCAGACGCTCGATCTCTTGGATCGCCGCGCGGTCCTGAGGATCGACCGCCAGCCGCGCCCGCAGATCGCCGATGCGCCGGGACCTGCGAAAGGCCTCGTCGGCCCGCGCAAAAAGCCGCTCGGCTTGTGGCCCCTCGTCCGCCAGGGCCAGCACCGTGGCCGCCGCGCGCATGGCGCTGCGGTCGTCGGTTTGCTCCGGCCGGGTCAGTGCGAGCCATCGCGCCGCCTGGCGGCTGTCGCCCGACTCGAGTTCGATCTGGGCCATCTCGGCCGCCAGGGGCCACGACGTCTCGATGGGCACGTTCGATCCGGCCACCACGGCGCGGGCCTCGCCGAGCCGGCCCAACGCGCGCAGCGCCCTGGCCA
>JANLFZ010000219.1:0-4366 GCA_024653385.1 Thermoguttaceae bacterium
CTCTTGACCGGCGAGTGCGACATGATCGTCTGTGCCGGCGGCAACCGGGCGATGGGCCTGCCGACGTACGAACAGCTCTCGATGTCGGGCTATTTGGCCAAGGGCGACCCGAAGTCGCCCTTCGACGCCAAGGCCGATGGCTTCGTCCCCGGCGAAGGAGTCGGCGTGCTGCTGCTGAAGCGGCTCTCCGATGCCCAGCGCGACGGCGACACGATCTACGGCATCGTGCGCGGCAACGGGGCCGGGTATTGCCCCTCGGGCGAGAAGGCCCTCGAAACCGCCATCCGCCGAGGCCTCGCGGCGGCGGGGGCATCGCCCGACGACGTGGCGGTCGTCGAGACCGCCGCCATGGGAGTTCCCAAGGCCGACCGGAAGGAACTCGATGCCCTCCAGCGCGCCTATGGGACCGGCGGGCGCAAGGCGCCGCTGTGGCTGGGGTCGACCGTGGCGCAACTGGGGTGCCTGCACGGCGCCAGCGGCATGGTCTCGTTGATCAAGGCTGTTTGCGAGCTGGATCGCCGCGAGGTGCCTCGCACGTTCGGGCTCGAGGAGCCGGCCGACTGGGTCGCCGCGCAGCAAGACCTGATGCGCTTGCCCTCCCAGACCGAGCGCTTGGCGACCGCCAATCCCGAGGGCCGATTGCTGGCCGGAATCGACTGTTTCGACATCACCGGGCTGGCGCACCACGTGCTTCTCGAACGCCCCACGCCGGTGCCGCGTTCGGAGGTCCTTCGCGAGGCTGTCGGGCAGCCGGCGGCGGCCGCTGCCCGCCGAGCGGTCCCCCAGCCGGTCTCGCACGCGCCTGCCCACCCGCTCTTGGCCCGCGATGCCCAAGTCAAGATCGTGCGGGTTGGCGGTCGCGACCTCGGGGCGGTTCTCGATCGCGTGCGAGCGATCGCGGCCGATCCGGGGCCGGTCTTCCGGGAGGCCAACGGCACGCCGTTCGGCCGGTCCGACCGGGTTCGGGTGGCGATCGTGGCCACAAGTCCCGAAGAACTCGCCGAGAAGGCCCAACTGGCCGCAGCCAATCTCGACAAGCCCGAGTGCCGACCCCTGCTCGAAGGCAAGGGCATCTTCCAGGGCCATGTTCCCGAGCACCGGGCGAAAATCGCGTTCCTCTTCGCGGGGCAGGGGTCGCAGTACGCGGGCATGCTCAAGTCGCTCGTCCGCGAGTACCCACCCGCCGCCGAGGCCGTGCGGCGCGTCGACGAAACCCTCGTGCGCTTGGGGTTTCCGACCTTCGCGCAGGTCGCCTGGGAACAGGGCGAAGCGCTGGGCACCGACGTATGGCGGACCCAGTTGTCGCTCCTGGTGGCCGAGACCGTCCTCTACAGCTCGCTCTTGGAGTTGGGCGTCCGGCCAGACCGCATCAGCAGCCATAGCTACGGCGAATTTCCCGCGCTATTGGCGGCCGGGGCGTGGACCTTCGAGGCCGACGTGCTGGCCACCCACGCCCGGTGCCGCGTGGTCGAACAGTGCAAGCACGCCAACGGCGGAATGCTCTCGGTGGCCGCCTCCATGGAGGAGGTCGACCAGTGGTGCCGGCAGACGAACGGCCGGGTCCACGTGGCCAACTGGAACGCCCCGCGGCAGACGGTCGTCGGGGGCGACCACGAGGCGCTGGCCGAGTTCGAGCAGCGGCTTCGCGCGCAAGGCATCGCGGCCAAGCGCATTCCCGTGCCGCGTCCCTTCCACACGCCGCTGATGTCCGAGGTGAAGGTCCCCTTCCGCAAGGCCCTCGAGGAAATCGTCATCCAGCCCCCGCGGATCCCCATGCTCAGCAGCGTCAGCGGCCGGTACGTGGCCGAGCCCGACGAGATCCGCGACAACCTCGCCAACCAAATGGCGGTCAACGTGCGGTATGTCGAGCTGATCCGCCGCCTGGCCGACGAAGGGGTCACGGCCTTCGTCGAGGTCGGCCCGAACCAGGTGCTGACCGGCCTGCACCGGAAGATCCTCGAAGGCCGGCCGGTGGCGATGGTCGCCTCCGACAACCGCAAGGGCAGCGGCGTCGAACAGTTGCTGTTCGTTCGAGCTTGTGCCGAGACCACCGGAGCGCTCGACGACGAGACCTCGCCGGTGACGCACCCGGTGCCGGCCATGTTCGAGGGCGGCGCTGGTCGGCGGTCCGCCGGCCAGGTCGCAGCGCAACCGGCCCCGGCCGAGCAGGTCGCGCCCGAACCGGCTCCCGCGGAAACGGTCTCCACCGGCCAGGGTCCCGTGGACCAGGGCTCCGCCCCGCTTTCTCCATCCAGGATCGAGCCGCGCGAGAAGCCGGCCACGCCGGTCCGGAACGGCTCGGGCGAGCCGCCGGCAAGCGAGGCCCCGGGTCCCGGGGGCCTCCGGGTGATCGTGATGCGCGGCACGCCCTACGAGATGGGACGGGCCCACGGGCACGCGCACGGCAAGGCGATCCGTCGCATCCTGCGACGCTATGCGGACCTGCCGAACCACAACGAAGACGAACTGGCCGCCGTCGAAGCGGCGACCGCCCAGATCGGCACGCTGCTCGGTCCGGACGACCTCGAGGAAATGCGCGGAATCGCCGACGGCGCCGAGGTGGCCTTGGCTTCGATCGTCGCGCACAACCTGCGGATCTATCCCGACCACGGCGCCGGCTGCGTCCATTTCGCGGTCTCGGGCCGTTCGAATGCGGGCGTGGGGCTGGTCCACGCCGGCAACGACGACGTGCCGTTGGCCCTGGTCCTGCGCCATTGTCTCGAGCGAAACGTCCAGGTGCGTTTCCCCCAGGGAGGCATCCCGCACGTCTCGTTCGCCATGGCCGGGCAGATGGCGGCCAGCATCGGCATCAATGCCAAGGGGCTGGCCATCACCGGCGCCATGCTCTTGGATCGCGCTCCGCAAGGCACCGCGGTGCGCGGGCTCGTGCACTCGGCCGTGGTCAAGCGGATCCTTCAGGAGGCCGAGGATATCGACCAGGCGATCGACGTGCTGCGGCGGACCCCAGGCTGCGGCGCGTGGGGCCTTTGCCTGACGCACCATCCCACCGACCAGATCTGCTACGTGGAATACGACGGCGCGACCCTCCAGGTGGGACCTCGCGAGGATTTCTTCACCGGCGCCAACCACAGCCTGCTCTTGCCGGTCGGCCAGGCCGTGCCTGCCCACTCGCAGCACCGGCTCACGCGGTTGCGGCAACTGGTCGGCCAGGGACGGTCCTCGGGCGTGGCCGTGGCCGAGGCCCAGGCGGTGCTCCGCGACCGTTTCGACGTGGCCCGGGGACGCCAGACACGGCATCCCACGATGAACACGATCCGCCGCGTCGACAACCAGCTCAGCGTGGTGATGCAGCCGGCGCAGGGAAAGGTCTGGGTCACGCGCGGTCCGGCCGGGGGAGAGAGCGCGTCGGCCGACGACGACGACGAGCAATACCACTGCCTCGACCTCGAGGCCTTGTTTGCCACCGAGAGTCCAAGGCCACCCAAGGCGGCCGCCGAACCGGCGTCCCGGGCGTCCAAGGCGGACCGCGACGACTGGATTTGCCGTCGCTACGTGCTGCGCATGATCGAGGCCCCGCTGCCGGCCGAACCGTCGCCCTTTGCATGGCAGGGGGCGTCGGTCATTCTGGGCCAAAACCCGGCGAGCGAGGCTCTGGCGCGCCGGATCGAGCGCGCCGGCGGCAAGGCGGCGATCCTGCCGGCGACCGAGACCGTCGAAGGGGCACTCGCCTCGCTCGAAGAGGTCTGGCGCCGGTCGCCCGCCCCACACCTCTTCCTCATGACGCCGCACGATGGCGACGCGCGGACCAAAGTCGACGGCCCCCAGTGGCTTGGCCGGCAGAGGTCGGGCGTGAAGATCCCGTTCTACGTAACGCAGCGCTGGCTCCAGCTCGTCAGCGCCGCGAACCTGCTCGATCGGGCCTCGGTGCTGGGCGCGACGGCGCTTGGCGGCGACTTCGGGTTCTCGGGCAGCGTCGTCTGCGCCGAAAGCGGCGCGGTGGCCGGGCTGATCAAGGCCCTGCGGAGCGAGGTGGCCAGCGGGCAGCAACTCCTGGGCAAGTTCCGCGTGAAGGTCGTCGACGCGACCGTGTCGACCACCGCCGATCAACTGGCCGAATACCTCCTTCGCGAGTTGGCGGCCGACGACCTGGAGACCGAAATCAGCTACCTCGACGGGAAACGCTTCGTCGCCCGTCCCTTCGCCCAGGCCGTCGGGCCGATCGACGAAGGGGCCATTCGGCGCGGCGGAACGTGGGTGATCACGGGTGGGGCGCGGGGCATCACGGCCGTGGTGGCCCGCGAACTGGGGACCCGGTTCGGCCTGAAGCTCCACCTGATCGGCTCCAGTCCGCCGCCGGCGATCGACCCCGCCTGGCGCGACCTCTCGCCCGCCGACCTGCGCGAGT
>JANLFZ010000219.1:4376-7342 GCA_024653385.1 Thermoguttaceae bacterium
CTGGAAACGCGTCGAGAAGGCGATCGAACTCGACCGCAATCTGCGCGAGTTCGCCGCGGCGGGGCTCTCCGCGGTGTATCACACGTGCGACGTCAGCGACCGTGCCGCCTTGAGCAAGGTCTTGGACCAGGTCCGTGCCGCCGACGGCCCGATCGAAGGCATCGTCCACGGCGCCGGCGTGGAAAGCGCCTCGGCCTTCCCAAAGAAGAAGCCCGAGGTCGTCGAGCCCACGTTCGACGTGAAGGTGGGCGGGGCGGCCAACCTCATGGCCCTCACCCGGAACGACCCGGTCCGGTTCTTCGTCGGGTTCGGCTCGACCAGCGGCCGCTTTGGCGGCACGGGGCAGGCCGACTACTCCGCGGCCAACGAGATGCTCGCCAAGCTCGTAAGCTGGTACCGCCGGGAACGGCCGGAGTGCCGCGCGCTGACGTTCCACTGGCACGGTTGGGACGAGATCGGCATGGCGGCCCGGCCCGAGGCCCGCAGCGCGCCGGCCCTGCGCGGCATGCGCTACATGCCGCCCCGCGAGGGCGTGACCTACCTGGTCGAGGAACTGCTGGCCGGCGCGCCCGAATGCGAGATCCTTGTGACCGACCACCGGCTGTGCGTGCAGGTGTATCCCGAGATGGCGCATCCTCGTCCCGAGGTGCCGCCCCCGCTGAGGGTGCCCGTTGCGCCGGCGGACCAGGAGCGCCAGGCGTCTTCGCCTTCGGTGGCTCGGGCGCGGGCGGAGGAGGGAACCAACCAGGTGGCCCGGCGCTATGTGCCGCGCCTGGAGGAAGCGCCCGTGCCGGACGGCGCCTTGCGGCTTTCGGGACCGGCCCTGATCCTGGGCGATGGTCCCGAGGCCCAGGCGCTACACGCGCACATCGTGCGCCAGGGGCGGCCCGTGCATCGGCTTCCGTCGGGCGACGACCCTCGCGCGGCGGTGGCGGAACTCGAGCGGCTCTGGGCCATCGAGCCCGCGCCGCACCTGTTCCTCCTGACGGCCCGGGAACGCGAGGCGGCCGGCACGGACCTCGTTGCCACGTGCCGGCAGCGGCGGCAGCGCGGGTTGCTCGTGCCCTTCGCGGTGTGCAAGCGCTGGTCCGAGTTGATCGCCGCGTCCCCGCCGCCGAGCGAGCCGACGCTGGTGGCCGTGACGGCCTTGGGGGGCGACTTCGGCTTCGGCCAGGTTCCAGCCGCGCCCGAGGGCGGTTTCCTCGCGGGATTGCTCAAGTCGTTCCACCAGGAGACGCTCGGCAAGTCGGCCGTCGGCGTGCGCGTCAAGGTGCTCGACGCGCCGCTCGACGAGCTTCCCGAGGAAACGGCCGCGGCGTGTCTTCGGGAACTGGCCTCGGGCGACGACGAGATCGAGGTGGCTTGGCGCAAGGGCAAGCGGTACCGCATCGCCCTGGTGCCCCAGCCCGCGGCCGAGTTGCCCCGGCGCGATCTGCCCCACGGCGGCGTCTGGGTGGTCACGGGCGGCGCGCGGGGCATCACGGCGGCCATCGCCCTGGAACTGGGACGCCGCATGGGGCTGAAACTCCATCTTCTGGGCCGAAGCGGGCTGCCGACCGTCGATCCTTCGTACCGCGACCTTGCGCCCGACGAACTCCAGCAACTCCGCAAACGCCTCTTCCAGCAGGCCCGGCTCGAAGGCCGACGCTTCGATTGGGATTCGCTCTACCGCCAGATCGAGATGGATCGGAGCCTGCGAGCCTTCGCGGCCGCCGGGGTCCAGGCCACCTACCACCGCTGCGACGTGACCGATCGGGCCCAACTGGCCGAGACCCTCCAGCGCATCCGCCGCGCCGACGGACCAATCACCGGCGTGCTCCACGGAGCCGGCATCCCCGGCGCGATCGTCCGACTCGGCGAAATGACGTCCGAGAACGTCTCGGCGGTCCTCCAGACCAAAGTCGACGCGATGCTCGACCTGATCGAGCTGACCCGGGACGATCCCCTCGATGCCTTCCTCGGCTTCGGGTCGATCACCGGCCGGTTCGGCAGCGCCGGCCGCACCGACTACGCCTCGGCCTGCGAGCTTCAGGCCAAGGTGCTCGACGTCCTCCGTAGCCGGCGCCCCGCGTGCCGGATTACGACGATCCATTGGCATCCCTGGGCCGAAGTGGGCATGATGATGAGCACCCGCGCCGCCGGCGTCGGACCGGGCGTCCCCCTGATGCCCAAGGCGGAGGGCGTCGGCCATCTGGTCGACGAGTTGCAGGCAGGCGCCCCGGAACCGGAGGTCGTGGTGGTCGATCTGCCGTGGCACCGGTCGGTGGTCGAGCGGCTTCGCGCCGCGGCGGCATCGAAGCCCCGGCCCGCGGCGCAGGGCTCCGCAGGACGATCGGCCGCCGGGCAGGCTGCCGGCACGCCACCAGATTGTGGCGACTATCCTCTGATCGATCGCGTCGAGGAGCTTGTGGTCGGGAAGCGGGTCGTGGCGGAACTCGAGCTGAAGCCGGCGAGCGACCCGTTCCTCGTCCAGCACCGTTTCCGCGGCAAGCCGCTCTTGCCGATCGTGATGGCCGCCGAGGCCTTCGCCGAGGCGGCGGCCCTGGCATCGGGCGGCAAGCCGGTCGCCGCGATTCGCGAGGTCGACGTGGCCGAGGCGGTGCGGTGCTTCTCCGAACAGCCGGTGCCGGTCCGAATTATCGGGGAGGCGACCGGCACGAGCATCGCCTGCCGCCTGACCAAGGACTTCGTCAACCGGGCAGGCAAGCCGGTCGAGAAGGACCGCGTGCACCTGGCCGGCACCGTGGACCTTGGCGACGGCCGGCCGCTTGCTGCCCCGCCCCTGCCCCGCCGTCCCGAGGCCTGGTACACCGTCGAGTACCCCGAGCACATCGTCATCTATCACGGCCCGGTGCTGCGGCGGTTGAAGCTGACTTCCGTGCTCGACGAAGAGGGATGGGGTTGGATCGTCTCGGCGCCGTGGCAGGATCTGGTGGCGGGCCGGCGCGGCAAGGGGCTGCTGGTGC
>JANLFZ010000219.1:7352-9950 GCA_024653385.1 Thermoguttaceae bacterium
CTTCTACGCATGCGGAATCTACCTCTGGGTCAAGGACGACGGCGCGGTGGCCATTCCGCAAGGCTTCCAGACGCTGCGCCTGGGCCGGGCGCCGCGTCCCGAAGAGACCTGCCTGGTCCACCTCCGGCGTCCGGAAAAGAACGAGGGCCACAGCTTCTTCGATTTCACCTTGTACGGCGACGACGGCGCGGCAATCCTCCAGGTCGAGCGATACCACGCGGTCGTCGTGGGAGGAGGCGGCGAATGATCGCCCGGGCGGGAATCGCGACCGACTATCTCGGCCTGGACTGCGTGCCTGGCGAACTGCCGGCGCCGGCCGGCTGGCTTTCCCCGGCCGAGCAGGCGGAACTCGCTTGCTGGCGCCATCCCGCGAGGAAAGCCCAATGGATGGCGGGTCGCCGCGTGGCCAAGCGCCTGGTGGCCGAGGTGCTGGGCATGCCCGTCGCCCGGCTGGGCGAGATCGAGATCCTCTCGCGCGACGGCGCCGGGCGGCCGGTTGCTCCCCGGGTGCGTGTGGCCGGGCGCATGCTGCCGTGGTCGATGTCGATCGCGCACACCGAGCGGGGGGCGATGGCCGCCGTGTGCTACGATCCGGACGCCACGGTCGGCGTCGACCTGGTGGTCCTCGGGCGCGATTGGAGCGGCCTTGCCCGGATGTGGTTCACGCCCACCGAGCAGCACTGCCTCGGCGCGGTCGGGGACGACGGGACCGCCACGCTCTGGGCCGTCAAGGAGGCGTTCTACAAGGCCGTCAACGCCGGGGAACCCTTCGCTCCCCGGCGGTTCGAGGTCCATCCCGCCGCCGCGCGGCAATACGCCTGCACGTACCACGGCGCGGCCCCCGCGGGAGAAAGGTGCGAGGGGGCCGTCCACACGGGAACGATCGACGGGCAGATCTCGGCCGTGGCCGTCCTGCCCGCCGCTCGCTCGACGCGGCGGCTTTCGGGCGATTCGTGATTCGGGAGAGAGCCATGATTGACTTGACGGGTCGGGTGGCCCTGGTGACCGGCAGCTCGCGGGGAATCGGCCGGGCTTGCGCGCTGCGTCTGGCCGAGGCGGGGGCCGACGTGATCGTCAACTACGTGACATCGCACGCCGCCGCCATGGAGGTCGCCGAACAGATCGACGCCCTGGGACGCCGCGTCGCCGTCGTCAAGGCCGACGTGAGCGAGGAGGAGGATGTCCGGTCGATGGTCGAATTCGTCGCCGGCGAGTTCGGCCGGCTCGACATCCTCGTCAGCAACGCCGCCACCGGCGGGTTTCGGCCCTTGCTCGACGCGAACCTCCGGCACTTCGACAGCGCCATGCACACGAACGTGCTCGCCCTGGTCTATCTGGTCCAGGCCGCCTTGCCCCTGTTGGAGAAGAGCGAAGGCCGGGCCAAGGTCGTGGCCATCTCGAGCCACGGCTCGCACTTGGCGCTGCCGTGGTACGGGTTGATCGGCGGATCGAAGGCTGCCCTGGAAAGTGTCGCCCGGCACCTCACCCTCGAAGTCGGAGACCGCGGCGTCAATGTGAACGTGGTCAAGGCCGGCCTGGTCGACACCGACTCGACCCGGCGCATTCCGCACGCCGACGCGATCTTCGCCGGCCGCACGCAGAAGACCATGGTCGGCCCGCGCGTGCTCTCGGCCGAGGACGTGGCCAACGCCGTGCTCTTCCTGGCCAGCCCCTTGAGCGACATGATCCAGGGCGAGACGATTACGGTCGATGGAGGCGCGGCGATCCACGTCTGAACCGGCGCCCCGTCGCCCGCGCACGGCCGGTTCGAGGCCGACTCTTGCCAGCAAGGAGCCACGATGGGCATCCTCCGACGATTGATCGACTGCCTTCCCTATGTCCTGCGGGGCGAGCCCGTCGCCCCGCCCCTGTTCGCGGCGACCGAAGCCGTGTATCTGGCGCGGGCCTGCTACGTGGCCGCCGAGCTGGGGATCGCCGATCTCGTCGAGAACCGGCCGCAGACCGCCGCCGAACTGGCCGCGCGCACCGGCTGCGACGAGCTGGCCCTGCTCCGGGTGCTCCGCACCCTGGCGGCGTTCGACCTGTTCGCCCAGGACGCCCGGGGGCGCTTTCGGCTTTCGCCCCGGGGCGCGCCGCTGGCGAGCGACCGGCCCGACTCGCAGCGCCATTGGACGCTCTTTCGGGGCCACCGCGCGTCGTGCGAGGCCGCGGCGCGGTTCCTCGACGCGGTGAAAACGGGCAAGAACGCCTTCGAGATCGCGCACGGCAAGCCCTTCTTCGACTACTGCCGCGACGACCCGTACCTGAACGAGGTCTTCATCAAGGGCATGAGCGGCTGGACCGACTGGCAGGCCCGCGAGGTGGTCCGGTGCTACGATTTCGGGGAATTCGGCCGGGTGGTCGACGTGGGCGGCGGACGCGGCAGCCTCCTTCTCGAAGTGCTGGAGCACAACCCGGCCATCCGGGGCGTGCTCTATGACCTGCCCACGACCGTGGCCGAGGCCCTGCCGCGCATCTCGTCGCGGGGACTGGAACACCGCTGCGAAGTGCGGGGTGGGAACTTCCTCCAGGAGGTTCCCGAGGGCGGCCGGCCGTCGCGGGGCAACACGGCGCGGACGTTTTGCAGGATGCGCCGCG
>JANLFZ010000220.1:0-1416 GCA_024653385.1 Thermoguttaceae bacterium
GCGCCTCGAGCGGGGCGAGGGCGAGGCGGGCGCGGTGAAGGAACTGGCGGTTCGCGCGGGCGACTGGCCGTGCTCGGGCGGCGATAACCGCCGAAGCATGACGACGACGGCCCCGATCCCCGCGAAGGCGAAACGGCTTTGGACCTTCCGGCCGCGTTGGCCCGCCCGGCCCACCGCCCCCACCACGGCCGGCGGCCTCGTCTTTGTCGGCGACGATCGCGGCGTGCTTTGCGCCATGGGCGCGCCCGACGGCCGGGTCTACGCCTTCGAGGCCGCCACCGGCCGCCGCTTGTGGAGTTTCCTCGTTGCCCCCGAAACACGCTGGATTCCCGTGCTCGGCAAGCTGATCTCGACCTGGCCCGCGGCCGGCGGCGTGGTGGTCGACGACGGCGTCGTGTACGCGGCAGCCGGCATCGCCCACTACGACGGCACGCACGTCTGCGCGCTCGACGCGGTCACGGGAAAGCTCCGCTGGCAGAACAGCTCGGCCGGGCAGCTTTCCGAACAGGTCAAGAGCGGCATCAGTCTCCAGGGCGAGTTGTTCCTCGAGGGCGATGCCGTCTGCTTCGCCGGCGGCAGCATCTACCAGACCGCGCGCTTCGATCGGAAGACCGGCCGGTGCCTCAACGAGCCGGTCCACACGGTCGGTTCCCAGTACGGCACGGCGTTCTACCCCTACTATCCCGAGTATGGGCAGTATGTGTCGCTCGACCATCGGCTGGCCGACGGGCGCCGGCTCGTCTACATGGCCGCCTACGAGGGCAGCCAGCACTCGCCGCTGGCGATGTTCGCGCCGCCGAAGCCGGGCGAGCCGGAACGCCCCGCGGCCCGCAAGTTCGATTTCGGCAGGCCCGCGGGCCTCCGCGCCGAGCCCATCTGGCAGTTGCGCCCGGCGTCGAGGTTCAACGGCTTCGTGGTGGGGCAAGACGCGGTGGTTGCCGCCGGACAGCGCCCCGGCGACGCTGGACCGAATCCGTTCCTCGCGGCGATCCGCCTTGCCGACGGCGCCGACTTGTGGCGCGACGAACTGCCCGCGCCCCCGGTGCGCGGCGGCGCGGCCATCGACCACGCGGGACGCGTTTTCGTCTCGCTCGACGACGGCCGCCTGGCGTGCTACGGCACGAGCGAATAGGCAAGCCGCCTACTCCAGACGCCACGGCGGGCGCAAGGGCCGCGTGAGTCGGCGGTTCGCGTCCGGGTCGCCCACGAACGACTCCTTCTCGGGGTCCCAGCGGAGCTTGCGCCCGAGTTGAAACGCGCACCACGCGAGCTGGCAGACCGTGTCGGAACGCACGGCGACGTCGATGTTCGAGATGGTCTTCTCGCGCGACCGCACACAGCGGAGAAAGTCGCCCTGGTGGCTGTTGCTGACCGGCAAGCGGAGGTCGCTGGGGCCGAACGGCTCTTGAAGCAGCG
>JANLFZ010000220.1:1426-3340 GCA_024653385.1 Thermoguttaceae bacterium
CTTCGAGGGAACCGACGGTTGGGTGTGGGTCAACCGCGGGGCCATCGAAGGTAATGCCGTGCCGCACTCCGGTGAACCCGGGACCGTCGCCGGTGAAGACCAACTCGACGCCGTTGGCGTACTTCATGCGCGTGTTCCAACTGAGCGGGTTGTCGCACAGGGCGTCGTCGTCGGGGAATTGCGCCGATCCCTCGACCTCGACCGGGCCGGTCAGTTCCGTGCCGGCCCCCCACTGCGCGATGTCGATGTGGTGGATGCCCCAGCCCGACACGTACCCCAACGAGTAGTCGCTGATATGAAACCAGTGCGGGTAGGTCAGGCGAGCGGTCGTGTAGGGAGCCCAGGGGGCCGGGCCGAGCCACATCTCGTAGTCCAAGCCGTCGGGGACGGGCTCGGGCGAGTAGGTCTTCCGGCCGAAGCGCTCGGCCGCGCCCGCGTGGACCCCCACCTTGATCGTGTGGAGCTTGCCCAGGCGGCCGTTGCGCACGATCTCGCAGGCAAGGCGGAACTCGCGGCTGGAGCGCTGTTGCGTGCCGAACTGAAACACCCGGCCGTAGCGGTGGACCGCGTCGCGCAGCACGAGGATTTCGTGGATGCTCATGCCGAGCGGCTTCTCGACGTACACGTCCTTGCCCGCGCGCACCGCCGCCAGCGCGTGCAGCACATGCCACGAATCGAGCGTGGCGATGCTCACGGCGTCGATGTCCGGGCGCGCCAAGAGATCGCGGAAGTCGTTGTACACAGCGCAGTCGGCGTTTTGGTAGTGGGCGTCGACGGCCTTCTTGGCGCGGTCGCGTGCCGCGCGCTTCACGTCGCAGACGGCCACGACCCGAGTATCGGGAAAGCTCATGAGGGCGTTCATATCGCCGAAGCCCATCGTGCCCACGCCGATGGCGCCCACGACGATGCGCTCGCTCGGGGGGACGAGGCCCGCTCGCCCCAAGGCCGACCCGGGAACGAACCAGGGAACGGCAGCCGACAGGGCCGCCGCGCTTTGACCCAAAAACCGACGCCGGTGCATTCTGGCAAACGACTGCACGAGACGGCCTCCCAAGAATCGCTTGAGGTCACATGCCTGAATTGCCTCGACGGGGTGAAATCTCCGGCCGGATTCCCCGAAGAAGGCTACTTCTTCTCCTGCACGGTGCCCGCCTCGACGGCCAAGCGAAAAATCTGAAGCTCATGGATGCACGGGCTGACCAGCCCGTTCTTGCCGGGAATCACCAGTTCGACCGACGCACATCGCACGGGCGAAATCGCCACGAACATCTCGTTCTCGAAGCACGCCGCCCCGCGGACCTGCTTGACGACCTTGCCATCGCACAGCACGTCGAAGTTCTTCGCCTGATGCTGCTCGTAGGGATGCCACAGGATGCGGAGCCAGGAGATCTCTACCGGCTCGCGGAACGTCACTCGGAGCCGGTACTCGTCGGCGCCGTCGACTTCGTCCCAATAGGTGTCCGGGTCCCCGTCGATCGCCGCCTGGTCGCCACGCGACGAGCCGTCGCCCTCCAGCCCGTCGGGGCTCGTGGCCGTGGCCCCGAGGGCGAGGTTCGGGGGCTGGAGGATGTCGCAAAGCGCCTTGGCCGCTCGGCCGGCCACCGCCGGGTCCTTCGCCTCGGCGGCCAGCGGCCGAAGCGCTGCCAGCGCCTCGGATCGGTGCGTCTCGCGCAGTGCCGAGGCGATCTGGGTCACGGCCAGGCCCGCTTCGGTCGAAAGCTCGGGATCGGCCAGGTGCTTGCGCGCCAGGTGCAGCGCGTCGACCGTCGCGCAGCGCCCCAGCTCGGCGAGCACGGCCTTTCGCTCGGCGGGATCCCGAGCCGCTTCGAGCAGCCCGGAAACCAACGACGTCATTTGCTCGGGCGTGCGCCCCTGGGCCTTGCTCGACAGCCGAAGCGCACCGCGCAGCGCAAG
>JANLFZ010000220.1:3375-4297 GCA_024653385.1 Thermoguttaceae bacterium
CGGGTCCTTGGCTTGGCGCGCCAGGCCCACCAGGTCTTCCAGCGCCGAAGGGGCCGGCCACGCCGCCAGGCCGCGCACGGCCGCGTCGCGCACCGTCGCGTCGCCCGAGGCCGCGGCCTTGCGCAGTGCGTCAAGCCCTCGGTCGTCGCCCACGGCACCAAGGATCCGGACCAAGGACGCTTGGGCCGCGGGAGACTTGGCTGCGTCCAGTCTTTCGAGCACGGGACGGACGTCGGGCCGGTCCTGCCGGCGCAACGCCGCGACCACGGCCTTCTCGGCTTCGTCGCGCTCGCCGTCCCTTGCCCGAATCGCCAGCTCCACCAGCCGCGCGCCATCCTCGGGTCTGGCCAGGGCGGCAAGCGCCTTCCATGCCTCGCTGCGCACGGTCGAGTCGGGGTCTTCCGCCGTCGTTTGGATCGCCGCGACCACGTCGTGGGCGTTTCGCTGGGCGAGGATCCGGAGGATCTCGACTTTGGCGCGTGCGCTGCCTCGGGCCAGCAATTCGGCGAGCCGACCACTGACTTGCGCGCCGCGCACCCGCGCCAGGCTGTCTCTGGCCACCTCGCTTTCGGCCGGCGGTCCCGAGAGCACCCGGTCGAGAAGCGTCGCCAGCGCGGGTTCGCCGCCGCACGTGCCCAGCGCGCCGAGCGCGGCCAGCCGCACCGCGGCGTCGGCGCCCGAGGCGGCGGCCTCAATGGCCCCGCGTGCCGACGCGGAATCCGGCCGGATGGCCAGCGCCCCGACCAACCGCCCCTGAACCGCCGGGGGCGCTTTGGGCAGGCACGCGGCAAGCCGTTCGGCCGCGGCAGGACCGGCAACCTCCGGTACAAGGCGCAGGGCCATGCTTTCCAGGGCCGGGTCGCCACTGAGAAGGGCCTGGCACACCAAGCCGACTCCTTGTTCGGGGGCCGAGAGCACCATG
>JANLFZ010000220.1:4307-9900 GCA_024653385.1 Thermoguttaceae bacterium
CGCAGGGCCGCCATGCGCACCTCCGGCGTCTCGGTCTTGCCCGCCAGCGCCGCGAAGATCGCCGCCGCCGCGTCGCGCTTCGTTTCGGCCAGCATCCGCTCGGCGCAGCGCAGGCAGGCGTGGGCGGCCTCGGTTCGCAAGCGACCCTTGGCGCCCGAAAGGGCCTTGCGCAGTTCGGCGGCCGCGGCCTCGTCGCCGATGTTGCCCAGGGCGCCTGCCGCCGCACAGGCCAGGGCCTCGTCGCCGGCCGTCAGCATCGCGCCCAAGGGGCCCACGGCTTGCCGGTCGCGACGTTGCCCCAAGGCAGCCACGGCGCCGATCCTCAAATCGCCCTGCAACGTGGCCAACGCATCCCGCAGGATTTGATCGACGGTCGGCCCCGGAATCTGCGACAGGGCTCCCAGCGCGGCTGGAGCCACCTCCCGGTCGGCAAGCAGCGCGGCAAGCGCGGAGGCGTGCCGTTCGGTACCCAGCGCGGCGAGTTGGCGGCAGACGGCGGCCTTGCCTGCCGGCGTGGCGTCCTTGGCCCCCAGGAACGATGCCATGCGATCGGCCAGGCCGCGACGCACGCCCTGCGGGTCGGCCTGGGCCAGGCGTTCGGCGTCCCGGACGAGTTGTTCGAGATCGTGCAAGGGCTTGCGGTCGTCGCCGTGTCGGTAGCGCGCCACGGCGGCAAAGGTCGCGTTGGCGTCGATCTGCGCGGCCGCGCCTGGCGCCGCCGGCCAGATCGCCACGGCCCAGACGCCCAGCGCCACCGCAACCAATCGCGCCACGAACGGAGTTCTTGGGTGATTTCGCGAATCGGCCATGTCGCGTCCCTCGGGTGCTGCAACCGCCGGAAACGCCGCCCGTCGCCGGCGCCGGTACAGCTTAACCGGGCCGGCGGAGGACTGACAAGCCCCGGGAACGACGCCCCGGCCGGGCGTTGCGCGAACGTGCGCTGGGCCGCGCGCCTGGACGCCGTCCCGCCCGGCAAGTAGACTTCCGCGTGAACGAGGCGGTCCTTCCGATTCATGGAGTGTCGTGAGGCGCTTATGCGGTGGCTTCTCGATGTGGCGTGGCGCCGCCTGACGCGGTGTTTCGTGGCGGGCGTGCTGGCGATCTTGCCGCTGGTGATCACGGTGGCGGTGGTGCTCTGGGTGGGCCGGTTCCTGCACCAATTGGTCGGGCCGGGCACGCTCTTGGGCGAAGCGGTGCGCCGCCTGGGGTTGAGCGTCGCTGCCGACGAGACGCTGGCCTACCTGACCGGCGCCGTGCTGGTCGTGGCGGCGGTCTTCGGCGTGGGGGTCGCCGTCGAGGCCGGGGCGCGGAGCCTGCTCCAACGCCTGTTGGACGCCCTGCTCATCCGCCTTCCCGTGATCGGCAGCCTCTACGGCACCTCGAAGCAGGTCGTGTCGCTGCTCGATCAACGCGACGACGCGAAGCTCAAGGCCATGCGGGCCGTCTTCTGCGTGTTCGGCAAGGAGAGCGGTTGCGGCGTACTGGCCTTGCTCGTGTCGCCCGAACGGTACCGCATCCACGGGCGAGAGTACCAAATCGTGATCGTTCCCACGGCCCCGGTTCCGATCGGGGGCGGATTGTTGTTCGTGCCCGCCGAGGCGGTCCAGCCGGTCGATCTGAGCGTCGAGGCGTTGATGAGCATCTACGTCTCGATGGGCGTCACCATCGGCCAGTTTGTACCGCCGTCGGAGACGAAGCTGCCGGAGCTGCCGGCAACATGAGGGGTGCGGCCGGCGCTTGGCCGGAGGCGGCGTTGTCGGCACGTCGCTCAGAAGAGTTCCCAGGGTCCGCTGGTCGAGAGGACGAAGTCGATGGTCTCCTCTTGGCGCCGCTTGTCGGCGCCGCCGCGGAACGAGGTGGCGCGGACCCAGGAAAGGTCGAGAAGCTCGATGGTGTGGTCGGGGTAGGCGAGCGTCGCCGAGTTGCCGCTGGCCGTGAGCGTGTCGTCGCCCGGCGAATCGAACAGGTAGGCTCGGTCCCAACCCTCGCCCAAGAGGCCCTGCACCCGGACGTCGCGGAACCCTAGCGCGGTGTTCTCGTAGCCGCCGCCGAGGATCGTGCTGGTCTGGTCGTTGCCGAAGAAGGTGTCGTCGGCGGTCGTGTAGTCGAAGCGGGCCTGGTCCGAGCCTCCTCGCAGCGCCGAGGCGACGATGCGTGGGAAGCCCTCGGCCCGGTTGGAAAAGCCGGGCCCGGCGAGCACCGCCCAGGCCACGCGGGCCTCATAGGTGTCGTCGTCTTCCGAGTCGTACAAGAGGGCCAGATCGGCGCCGCCCCGGGTGGATGCCGCGGCAACCGAGGGGAATCCGTTGACCCGGTACGAGTAGTTCGCCGACGAGAGCACGGCGTACTCGGGGTAGGCGAGGAAGGTATCCGCGGCCGAGGAGTCGTCCAGCAGGGCCTGATCCGCGCCGCCGTCGCCCGGGTAGACGTGGACGTAGCGGAACTCCTCGGCTCGGTGCGACACGCCGCCGCCGGCCAGCCGCACCCAGTTCTCGGCCGGGTGGGCCTCGAACACGTCATCGCCGGGCGTGCCGTAAAGCCGGGCCAGATCGCCTCCGCCCATGCCCACCGCCGTCACGTCGTCGAACCCGTCGGCCACGATCGAAAAGCCCGGGCCGGTAAGCGTGTCGCTGGTGGCGGTGGCGACGTAGCTGTCGAACGAAGGCGAGCCCGACAGCAGGGCGCGGTCGCCGCGGCCTCGGGCGTAGGCGGCCACATAGCGGAAGCCGCTGGCCCGGTTGTCGAACCCCACGCCTTGAAGAGCCGCGTAGCCCGGCCGGGCTTCGAACTGGTCGGCCCCGTCGGAACCGAAGAACCTCGCCACGTCGGTCCCGCCGCCCCCCTCGACCGTCACCTGCTCGAACCCGCCGGCCGACAGCAAGAGCGTACTGCCCGAGAGTATCACGTCGCGGGGCTGGGCCGTAAGGCTCTCGTTGCCGGCGGTGCCGCGAAGGACCGCCGTATCGAATCCTTCCGAGTCGCCCAGCGCGCGTACATAGCGGAACCCCTCGGCGCGGTTCGCAAACGACAGGCCATCGGTCAGCCACGCCGCGAGCGGACCGGCCTCGAAGGTGTCGGCCTGGGGCGAACCGTAGAACTGGGCGGTGTCGCGGCCGCCCGGCGTGCCGTAGGCCGTCACCTCGCGAAAACCCATGACACGGTTCAAGTAGCCTACCGCGCCCATCAGGGCGTGCGTCGGGTAGGCGAAGAAGGTATCGATCAGGGTGGCCGACGCTTGGAACAACGCCTGATCGCCCCCTCCTCGGCCGTCGATGGTGATGTTCTCGCTACTGTAGACCGTGGCGGTCCATCCATCGCCCGCCAGCGTCGCGGGTCCCGGCCAGAGGACCGCCGACTCCCGGGCCGCGGTTCCCAGGAGCACGGCCGAGTCGGCCCCGTCGCGCCCGTCGAACTCGACGGTCGAGAAACTCGACGGCGCGAGGTCATAGGCCACCCCGTGGATCGTTATCCGCGAGGCGGCGGCGTCGAACTCGAACGGGTCGTTCTCGAGCGTGCCCCGCACCGTCACGGCGCCGCCCGTCTGACTGACCAGGTTGACCAGGCGCAGGTCCAAATTGTCCGAGATGCCCGATATGCGCAGGTAATAGACGCCCTGGGCCGATGCGACCTGATCGAGCCGCTGTTTGCCGTTGCGCACCGAGGAGACGCCCAGCAGGATCCGACCGGCATCGTACCATTCGAGTTGCGCGTCGCCGGGATCGCCGGCCACGGCGGCCTCGGCCGTGAGAAGCCCATCGTGGCTCGCCTGGAGCCGGTACCAGGTCGGGCCGGTCGAGACGGGAACATCGTTGATCTCGCGGTAGTCGATCGCGCCAAGCGACCGGGCCACATGGAGCCACACCACCGCTGTTTCCGACGGATCGGCGTCTACGGCCCGGTACGTGAAATGGTCGGTGCCGAAGAACCCCGGATCGGGCGTGTAACCGAAGGACCCATCGGCGCGAAATTCCAACAGACCGTGCTGGGGAGGCGCATCGAGCACCGCGCGGAACGAGTCTCCTTCCAAATCGTGGTCGTTCGCAAGCAACCCGTGCGCCACATCGACGGCCAGCGTGCCATCCTGGTCCAGAACGTAGGTGTCGTCGGCCGCGACCGGGGCGTCGTTGACCGGGTTGACCGACAGGTACACCGTGACCGGATCGCTGGAAAGCCGTCCGTCGGAGACCTGGTAGGTGAAGCTGTCGGGGCCGAAATAATCGCTCGCCGGGGCATAAAGGAACGACCCGTCGCGCCCCAGGCTCAGCGAACCGTGCGAGGGACCGGCGACCAACATGGCTTCGAGCAGGTCGCCCGGGTCGGGGTCCGCGTCGTTGGCCAACACGCCATCGACCGGCCCGACAACCAACACGCCGTCCTCGTCGACGGCGTACGCGTCGAGCCGGCCCGCCGGCGCGTCGTTGACCGGCAGGACCGAAACCCAGACCGTCACGTGGACCGGCGCCGAAACTCCGTCGTCGACCGCGTAGACGAAGCTGTCCAGGCCGGCGAAGTCGGCCTCGGGCTGATATCGGAACGAGCCCTCGGGATCGAGTGTGACCGTGCCGTGCCCCGCTTGGCGGACCAGCGACGCCAAGAGCGTCTGGCCGTCCGGGTCGCTGTCGTTGGCCAGCACTCCCGACGCGGCCGGGACGGAAAGCAACGTCTCTTCGTCGGTAGTGTAGTGGTCTTCGACGCCCGTGGGCGGGCGGTTGGCTGGGGGCAAGACCACGTAGCTAGCGTAGTCGAGGTTGAGCGTGTCCTCTCCGCCGTAGCTAAGGCCGACCAGCCCGACGATCTCCGCCTCGTCGAGCCAGAACGGCGACACGTCGACACCGTAGCCCGCATCGAGGGCCTCGAGCACCAGATTGGCGAGGATGGCCTGGGGAACCGTATGCGGATGCACGCCGTCGGCCACGAAGGCACACTGGACATCCTCGCCGGCCTGGTTCCAGAACACCTGCCCGCCGACCGTCTGGGAAGCCACGGGCGCGGTGTTCGTGCCGAAGTACGTTTGGGCCAGACCGAACGCATCGACCAGCGGAACGCCGAACTGGGCCGCCAAGCCCACCAGTTGCGCGTTGACCGCGGCAATGACCTCGGTGACCAGTTCGCGGCGGGCGGCCTCGGGGTAGAGCTGTTGGGTCAGCGGGGCGACACCGTAATCGGCGATGTTTGCCAGGACGACGTGGGCACCGCTACGGACCAGGGTTTCCAGGGCCGCGCGCACGTTGTCGACCAAGCCCGCGGCAAATGCGTCGATTTGCGTCTGCGTCCAGCCGATGCCGGGGATGCCTTGGGCGTAGATGCCGGTGTAGGCCGCCCCTCCCGGGGCGAAGTCGTTCTGCCCGATCGCCAGCACGGCATAATTCACCTGTCCGGCGGCCGCCTGGCCTGCCACGCCGAGGTGTTGCCCCTGGACGAGGAGCGACTCGGTGGTGGCGCCCGCGCGAGCCCAATTGTATTCGAATCCCTCGCGCCGCGGTTCGCCGTAGGCGGCGCTGGTCCCAAAGTTGACGCCCTCGGCAGCCAGGATTTCGACCCAATTCCGGGCGTAGGCGTACGGTTCCTGGGCGTATTCGTCGCTGAGGCTGTC
>JANLFZ010000221.1:0-4222 GCA_024653385.1 Thermoguttaceae bacterium
CTACATGCTGTTCTTTACGAACAAGGGCCGGGTCTACTGGCACAAGGTCTACGGCATTCCCGAATTGGCCCGGGATCGCCGCGGCCGGGCGATCGTCAACCTGCTGAACCTGTCCGAGGGGGAGCAGGTGACCGACTGCCGCGCAGTCCGCGACTTCGATCAGCCCGACAACTACCTCATGATGGCGACGCGCCAGGGCGTCGTGAAGAAGACCGATCTGGCGGCCTTCCGCCGCCCGCAGAAGCACGGCATCATTGCCATCAATCTCCGCGAGGGCGACGAACTGGTCGACGTGGTCATCACCAAGCCCGGCGATGAAGTCGTGTTGTCCACGGCGCGGGGCATGGCGATCCGCTTTCGCGAGTCGGACGTGCGCGCCATGGGCCGCACCGCGACGGGGGTCAAGGGAATCTCGCTGGCCGAAGGGGATGCGGTCGTGGGCATGGTCGTCGCCGACCCCAACGCCTGCCTGCTCACCGCCTGCGCCAACGGCTTTGGCAAGCGAACGCCGTTCGGACCGAACTCCGAACCCCAGGGGGCAGAAGAACGCCCCGAAACGCCCTTGGACGAGGCCGTCTCCGAAGGCGAGCCCGATTCGCCGGAATCGGCCGACGAAGAAGACGACAGCGGCGAGGGCCGGTCCGGATTCTGCTACCGTACGCAGAACCGCGGCGGCAAGGGATTGCGCGACATCAAGACCGAGCCCCGCAACGGCCCGGTTATCGGCATCGTGCGCGTCGCCGAAAAGGACGAAATCATGATGATCACCGCCCGCGGCAAGATCCAACGCGTCGCCGTCAGCGATATCCGCATCGTGGGCCGGAATACCCAGGGCGTGAAGATCATGAGCCTCGAGGAAGGCGACACGCTGGTAGCCGTCAAACGCGTGCCGCACGAGGAGAATGGGGAAGAGAGGGATTAGGGATTAGGGATTAGGGATTGGAGGAAGAATACCCACTGGAGGTTCCGTCGCGCCGAGCACCGGCTTCGTGGTAACGCCCCACCCCCACCCGCGTCCCCGCCCCCAATCCCCAATCCCCAATCCGTCATCCCCAATCCCCTTGCCGTCATGCGTGCCCTCATCACCGGCATCTCGGGTTTCGTGGGACCGCACCTGGCCGAGCACTTGCTCGAGTGCGGCGACACGGTCCTCGGCGCCGCGCCCGAGGGGCAGTGGGGCGAGACGGCGCCTCAGACAATGCGCCGCGCCGTCGAGATCGTCCGCTGGGACCTGGCGGCCCCGGAGGAGGATGCCGGGGAAGCCTTCTCCCGGATCGTTGCCTTCCGGCCCGAGGCCATCTACCACCTTGCGGCGATCAGCGTGCCGCGACAGTGCGGCCAGACCGCGCCGACGCCCTTGGCCTTGCGAGTGAACGTCGAGGGAACGCGGCGGGTTGTGAACCTGGCGGCCTCGCTACGCCCGGCGCCGCGCGTGCTGTTGGTCAGCAGCAGTCACGTGTACGCTCCGGTAACGGAGGAGTCGCCGCGCGTCCACGAGGAATCGCCGGTCGGCCCGCGCGACGCCTATGGCATGACGAAGCTGGCCGCGGAGCGCGTGGTGCGCGAGGCCATCGCCCGCGACGGGGTCGATGCGGTGATTGCCCGATCCTTCCAGCACACGGGCCCCGGCCAAGGGCCGCAGATGATGCTGCCGCAGTGGATCCAGCAATTCGTCGAAACGACGGGGCCGGTGACGGTCTACACCCGCGATGCCCGGATCGATCTGAGCGATGTTCGCGATGTGGTCCGGGCGTACCGGCTGCTGATCGAGTACGGAGCGCGCGGCGAGGTGTACAACGTGGGCTCGGGCGTGGTCCGGACCAGCGGCGAGGTCTTGGACGTGCTGAGAAGCCTGGCCGACCCACGGCGCGCGGTGTTCGAATCGCGGCCGGGGCGCAAGCAGGATCCGATCGCCGACATTTCCCGGCTGGTTCACACGACCGGGTGGCGTGCTATGATTCCTCTGGAAAAGACCGTGGCCGATACGCTCGCCTGGTGGAGGCAACGGCCAGGGCCGACAGGAGCCGGAAAACCATGAGAATCGCCATCGTGGGGACGGGCTACGTGGGCCTCGTGACGGGAACGTGCTTCGCCGAGACGGGCAACGACGTCGTTTGCGTCGATTGCGACCGGCTGATCTACTGCGACCATCGCGACGAGGCCTTCGAGGGCGCCGACGGCCTGGCGATCATGACCGAGTGGAAAGAGTTCATCCACCCCGACTTCGAGCGGATGCGCGCCCGCATGCGAGGCCGCGCGATCTTCGACGGCCGAAACCTGTACTCGCCCAAGCGCGTCGCCAAGGCAGGCTTTACGTACTACAGCATCGGACGGCCCACGGCCCGGCCCGAGCGTTGAATAAGGAGCGTTCCGGGAGCGAAGGACGAAGGTCGAAAGTCAAATGACGAAAGAAGGCCGAAGCACGAAGTCTGGATCGCCGGTGGGCGGCAAGATGCCCAAATGTCTTTCGCACTTGGTCATTCGTTCTTCGTGATTCCTTCGTCATTCGACTTTCGACATTCGACATTCGACATTCCCCACCGAGCGACCCATGCGACTGATCTTGCTGGGCACAACGGGCTACCACCCGAACGACCGGCGGCACACCGCGTGCTTGTTGATCCCCGAGTACGGCGTGATGCTCGATGCGGGGACCGCCGTGTATCGCGCGGGCAGGTACTTGGAGACGCCCGAGTTGGACATCTTCCTCACGCACGCCCATCTGGACCACGTCGTGGGTCTGACCTATCTGTTCAGCGTCGTGCGGGCCCATGCGCTCGGCGAGGTGCGGGTCCACGCCACGTCGGAGAAGCTGGCGGCCATCGAAGAGCATCTCTTCGCCCCGGCGATCTTCCCGGTGAGGCCGCCGTGCCGGTTCGTGCCGCTTGAGCACGAGGTGACGCTCGGGGGCGGCGGGAAGCTGACGCGTTTCCCGTTGCTCCACCCCGGCGGATCGGAGGGGTTCCGGCTCGACTGGCCCGGCCATTCGATGGCCTACGTGACCGACACCACGGCCGACCCCAATGCCGAGTATGTCGAGAAGCTGCGCGGCGTGGATCTGCTCGTTCACGAATGCTACTTTCCCGATTCGAAGGCCGACTGGGCGCGCCAGACCGGGCACAGCCATGCCACCCCCGTGGCCCAGGTCGCCAGGAAAGCGGGCGTCCAACGCCTGGTGATGGTCCACACGGACCCCGTGGCCGAGGAGGAGGACCCGGTGGGCCTGGACGTCGCGCGGGCCATCTTCCCCCACACCGAGTTGGGTTACGACCTGTTGACCGTGGAGTTCTGATCGGGCGATGGCGAGAAAATGTTTGCGCAACCCCTCCCTGCGACAAGGACCCCTTCGTGGAGTGTCGACGGTTGCCGAAGCCACCCGCCGAAAAGACCGATAATCATGGAGTCCCTTGCTTCCCTCTCACCCCGGAATGCACCTTCACCGATGCCCAAACGATCGGCTTATCAAGACCGCGTCATTCGGAACTACTATCAGAACCAGGACGCCATCATGCGCCAGCGGTTGGGTGAACTGGTGACCGACCTGTACCTCGCCGAGGGGAAGGCCCGGCAGCGCATTTGGGCACGCGTCAAGGGCGCGATGGAGAAACTGCGCGTGCCGCCCGATCGCATCCAGCACATCCTCCAGAGCGACAACCCGACGCTGGTGGCCAATCTGCTCACCGAGTTGCTCGACAAGGCGTAGGGGGCCCTGGCGGTTCCGTCGGCCCGCGGTAGAATGGGGCTGATTCGCGCCTTTTTTCGACTGCCGGGAAGGCGGCCTTTCGCTGCCGCGCCTGAACGATGTCCAACGCCGCCCTCGTCGACCAGTTGCGCTGGAAGAAGTGGCCCGTGCTCGACGACGGGTTCGTGGCCCTGGTCGACGTGATGGGCGACGACGCGGCGGTGGTCCAGGCCGCCCGGGTAAGCTACGCCCAAGGCACGCGCAAGACCTCGGACGATCGCACGCTGATTCGCTACCTGATGCGGCACGGGCATACGACGCCGTTCGAGATGGCCGAGGTGAAGCTCTTGGTGCGCGTGCCGATGGACTGCTGGCGGCAGTGGATCCGGCACCGCACGGCCTCGGTGAACGAAACCAGTACGCGGTACTCGATCGCCATCGACGCGGCCCAGCGCACCCCGCCGGGGCAGTGGCGGCGGCAATCGCAGGCCAACCGGCAGGGAAGCGAGGGGTTTCTCGCCCCACCGATCGGCGAGGAGC
>JANLFZ010000221.1:4232-5361 GCA_024653385.1 Thermoguttaceae bacterium
TCCAAGAACACGCCCGTCGCGTGTACCAAGACCGGCTCGAAAAGGGCGTCGCGCGCGAACAAGCGCGCAAGGACTTGCCGCTTTCCACCTACACCGAAGCCTATTGGAAGATCGACCTCCACAATCTGCTGCATTTTCTCCAGTTGCGCATGGACGAGCACGCCCAGTGGGAAATCCGGCAGTACGCCACGACGATCGGGCGCGAGATCGTGCGTCCCCTGTTTCCGCTGGTCTGGGAGGCGTTCGAAGATTACCGCCTCGCGGCGATCCACCTTTCGCGCCTGGATCGCGAGGTGATCCGCCGGTTGGCCGAGGCGGGCCGACTACCGGCGTCGGAGGCCGATTTCCTCGCGGCCCAAGACCCCAGTTGGTCCGGCCTGGCGCGCTGCCGCGAACGCGACGAGTGCCGCGCCAAGCTCGGCGCCTTGGGACTTTTCATCGAATGACCCGAGGGAACCTTTCCCGAGTTTTCCTGGAGACTGATATGCCCCCTGCCGAACAAGAACTGCTCGATTTGACGCAACGGCTTCTCGACAGCATCATGCGGGCCGACTGGCAGACCTACGCGGCCCTCTGCGCCGCCGACATCACGGCGTTCGAGCCGGAGGCCCTGGGCCATCTGGTCGAGGGGATGGCGTTCCACCGGTTCTACTTCGAGCGCGGCGGGATCCAGGGGCCGTACCACGTGACGATGGCCTCGCCCCACGTGCGGATCATGGGCGACGCCGCGGTGGTCAGCTACGTGCGGCTCGTGCAGCGGCTCGATGCCGCGGGGAACCCGGTCACCACCCAGTCGCTCGAAACCCGCGTGTGGCAGCGGCAGAACGGCGCGTGGCGCCACGTCCACTTTCACCGTTCGCCGGGGGCCTGAGCGAGCGATTCGAGCAGGCGCAGAACCTGCCCTCGATCGGCGAAGTCGGCGACAACCGCCTCGGCTCCCGCCTCGCGCAAGCGGGCGGTCCCATTGGCCGCGACGCCGAGAAACCCGATGCCCAAGCGCCGGGCTGCTTTCAGGTCCCACAGCCCGTCTCCCACGTAGACGGCCCCCAATCGCGGCAAGGGCCCGGTCAGGCTCGCGCCGGGCACGCGGCCTCCGGCGCGGACGAGGGCCTTGCGCATCGCGGCCTGG
>JANLFZ010000221.1:5371-6270 GCA_024653385.1 Thermoguttaceae bacterium
CGCAGCGATCCATCGCCTCGCCCGAGGACGCGAGGGCCACGTGGTCGGGGTCGAGGCCGATCCGGCGCAGTTTGAACCGTGCCGAGGCCGGCCAGCTTCCGGTGGCGACGGCCACGGCCCAGCCCGGGTCGTCCTCGAGCTGCCTGAACAGCCGGACCGCGCCGGGAACCTCGCGGATCGCGTCCGGATCGGCCCGGACGGTCTCGGCCAACAGCGCGACGAGCCTCGCCTCGGCCTGCCGGCACTCGTCGGCGGTCGGATCGCGACCGAGGTGCCGTCGGACCAATTCCCAACACAAGCCGGAATCGGTTTGGTGCTGGTACGCAAGCCAGTCGGTGCTGAACCCCGAAATGCCGAACACCTCGGCCACGGCGCGGACGAAGCAGCGGTCGTCGGCCCGGGTCGAATGGGCCAGGGTCCCGTCGATGTCGAAGATCGCCACGCGCATCGCGCGATCGCGCTTTCGTGCTCTGGAAGGCTTGTGCCGGATCCCCGGTTCGGAGGGCCCTACTTGCCCGACGCCGCGCCCCGGCTGACCCACAGCAAGAACGGCGACGCGATATAAATCGAGCTGTACGTGCCGGTAATCACCCCGATGATCATCGCGTAGGCGAACCCGTGGATCGTCGGGCCGCCGAGGATGTACAGGATGACGATCACCATCATCGACGTCAGGCCGGTCAACAGCGTTCGGCCGAGCGTCTGGTTGATGCTCAGGTTGATCATGTCTTCGGTGACCTGGGGGGCCTTGCCGCGCACCTCGCGGATGCGGTCGAAGATGACGATCGTGTCGTTGAGCGAGTAGCCCGCGATCGTCAAGAAGGCCGACATCATCACCAGGTTGATCTTGAACGGCTCGACTCCCAGAGCCGAACCGATAAACGGGATCTGGGCAAGCC
>JANLFZ010000221.1:6280-9855 GCA_024653385.1 Thermoguttaceae bacterium
GTATGTCACTCGCTGGAAACGCACCCACAAGTACAACAAGATGAATACGGCGCTAGCCAATAGCGCCATCACCGCGCGGTACTGGGTGTTTCGTGCCACGGCCCCGCCGATCGTGTTGGACTGCGGGAAATAGGGATTGTCGCGGAAATACTGTTGCACCGACGAGATCAGCGTGCGCGCTTCGGCGGCAGGAAGGCGAATGGAGGCTTCCCAGGTGCTCGACGGCGTGGGCGAGCCCTCTTCGTAGGTCGGGTGGGTCAAGACGATCTCCACCGCGTCGCGGGCCATTCCCCGCGCCTCGACCTGATCGCGGAACACGCCGATCAAGGCGTCGTGCGAGATCGCGTGGTCGAACGTCAGGCGCGCCCGGTAGGCCGGGGCCTCGGCCGCCGGCTTCTCAGGCTGTTTGGCCGCCGATTTCTCCGCCTCGACCGCCGGCTTGGCCGGCTCCTTGGCCGCCGGCTTTTCGGGCTCCTTGGCCGCCGGCTTTTCGGGCTCCTTGGCCACGGGCTTTTCGGCGGCAGGCGGTTTGGCCGCGGGCTTTTCCTCGGGCGCGCCGGCGTCCTTCTTGGTCGGTTCCGCCTGCGCCTTGCTCTCGGTTTTCGCCTTCGGCGGTTCAGGGGTCGGCGCGGCGCCCGGTTTCGGCGCAGTCTTGGCTGCCTCGTCGGGTTTCTCGACCTGCGCCAATAGCAGCGCCGAAAGCGCCATCCACTCCGACCGGCCCACCGGCGCCGGCTGCATGCCACCCGGCCCCCTGGCCGCCGTGGCCGACAACTCGGTCACTTTCATCCCGTTGCGCGAGAGCTTGTCCCCGTACAACGCCTTCAAGTGGTCCTTGACCTGCTGGAGGTACTGCTCGGCGCTGGTGTCGGGCGGGTTGGACGTGTTGATCACGAACCGGTATCCCACGGGCTCGTTGGCCAACCGGACGTCGCTGACCACCACGTCGGGCAGGTCGGCCAGCCGGGCCCGCAGGTCGGCGATGTCCTGTTTCTCGGTGAAGACCGCTTCGACCGAGATGCCGCCGGTGAAGTCGATATCGAAAAGCCCCCGGCCGCGCCACGCCGACGCCACCAGCCCGATGACGATCACCGTGGTCGAGATGCCGAGCATCAGCCGCTTGTGGGAGAGGAACTTGAAGTTCGTCTCGCCGATGGCCCGCATCATGTTCACCCGGTCGATCCAACGGCGGCGTTCGGCGATGTCGAACACCACGCGGGCGCAGAAGATCGCGGTGAACATGCTCAAGAGGATGCCCAAGAAGAGCGTGACCGCGAAGCCCTTGACCTGGTCGGTGCCGATGGCGTAGAGCACCACGGCGGTGATCATCGTGGTGAGGTTCGAGTCGACGATGGCGCTGAGCGCCCGCTCGAACCCGTTGCGGATCGTCATGCGCAGCGCCGCCCCGCGCGCCGCTTCCTCGCGCATCCGCTCGTAAATCAGCACGTTCGCGTCGACCGCCATGCCGATGGTCAGGGCGAAGCCGGCCAGGCCGGGCAGGCTGAACGGGGCCTGGATGAGGATCATGATCGCCAGCAGGAGGATGCCGTTCATCACCAGCGCCAGACACGCCACGATCCCCGCGAAGCGGTAGTACACGAGCACCGACAGGAACACCAGCGACAGCGAGATCACCAGCGAGTTCATGCCCTTCTCGATGGTGTCGCGACCCAAGGTCGGGCCGATGACGCGCTGGCTGATCGGCTCCTTGCTCAGCGTGGCCGGCAAGGCCCCGGCATTGAGCACTTCGACCAGTTCGTCGACCTCCTGTGCCGTGAACCGGCCCTCGATGATCCCGTTCTCGAAGATCGTGCTCCTGATCGACGGGGCCGACTGGAGATAGCCGTCGAGGATGATGCCCAGGCGATAGCGGAGGTTGCGGCGTTCGTCGGGCAAGTGATTGCCCGTCAGACGCCCGAACAGGTTCCCGCCCGCTGCGTTGAAGCTGAAGTGGACCGCGTAGCCTCCCTTGTCGTCCAGGCCGCGGACCGATCGCACGAGGTACTGGCCCGTGACGTCCCACTCGTCCTTGATCACCAGCACCTCCAGGCGTTCCTCCTTGCCGACGGTGCGGACCCGCTTCACCACGTCCGGATCGCTCTCGAAGCTCTTGCGTTCCTTGGGCGACACGGGAACCCAAAACGCCAACAGCGCCCCGCCGGGCCCTTTCAGTTGGGTCTCGTCTTTCAAGGCCAGCGCGGGTTCGATGAACGCCTCGTGGACCTTCGGGTTGGCCAGGATGCGGAACTCCAGCGTTCCCGCACTGGAGAGGATCCGTTTGAGACGTTCGACGTCGGCCTGGCTCGAATCGGCCGTCTGGCCCTCGGTCTGCCAGTCGTCGCCGCGTCGTCTCTTCTCCGGCACGATGATCTCGATCTGCCGCGGCCCGAACTGCCGGATCGTCACCTCCTTCTGGCCGCCCGGGTTCACGCGGCGGGCCACGGCGGCGATCAGCTTGTCCATTTGTTGGCCGCTCAGCTCGCCGCCGCTCCGGCCCGACGTGGCGTCCGGCGCCGCGCCCGACTCGTCGTGCATGCCGCCGACCACCTCGTACACCAGGATCACGCCGCCCTGGAGATCGATGCCCAGCCGGATCGCATCCCACCGCACCACGCAGACGGCCAGGCCCGCAAAGAACACCAGAAGAATGAGAATGATCTTGCCAGAGTACTCGGGCATGCGCCAGTGCTTGGCCAGTGCCCAGCCCAACGGGATCGAGGCGGCCACCAGCGCCAAGGCGATGATCGAAAGGAGATCCATGACTGCTCGTTCCTGGTCGTAATCTGAAGATTGCTCCGGAAAAAGCTCCAGGGGCCCGCCCCTTCGCCGGACGACCGCTCACTCGGTGCTGCGCGGACGATTGAGCTTCGGCGCTGCGCTGGCGGTCGTACTCGGCCGGAGCCTCCCCTGGCCGGCTATCGGTTGGACGTACCCGGCGGCTCGTTGGTCAGTACCCGGGCGATTGCCCACAGAGCCACCTTGACTTTCGTGTTGTTCGCGTCGTCGATTCGGACGACCACCGAGCCCTCGTCCCGATCCACGGCGGTCACCACGCCATAGAGGCCCCCACCGGTGATGACCCGGTCGGTAGGCTTGACCTGCTTGAGCATCTCCTCGCGTTGGCGCTGCTCGCGGCGCTGGGGACGAATGAGGAGAAGCCAGAACAGAACGAAGATGATGATGATGGGCAGGAAACTAATGCCCAATCCGCCGCCCCCGCCTGCCGGGGCGGCACCCTCGCCGTTCTGGGCGAACAACACAATCGCGGTCCAGACTGAACTCTGCACGGTACCCCCCTAGTATGGAGTAAAATCCGCCACCCACCAACCCGACGCGCCAGCGAGGGCTCAACATCACCAACCCGACGCGCCAGCGAGGGTCGAGCGTCACCAACCCGACGCGCCAGCGAGGGTCGAACATCACCAACCCGACGCGCCAGCGAGGGTCGAACATCGCCAACCCGACGCGCTAGCGAGGGCTTGCCCTCGTCGGGCCGCACGGGGTAGTCCAGTATCTTAAGGTGTTGCGCCTCAAGGCACAAGGGCACTTCCCCCCTGGCTGATTGGCCAGGGGGG
>JANLFZ010000222.1:0-515 GCA_024653385.1 Thermoguttaceae bacterium
GACGCCGGCCGTTGCCGTGCCGGCGTCTTCTCGGGAACCCGGAGGCCGGCCGAAACCGGTTCAGGGGGCGACTCGGCCGGGCGGGTCGCCCCGGCAAGCTCGGTCGGCTCGGTCGGCTCGACCGGCTCGGACGGATCAGGGCCGTTTGGTCCGGTCAGCAAGGGAAACAACGCAATGCCAACCGTCACGAGCATGACCGCAATGAGCCCAACCAGCACAAGCGCCCGGCTGTGCCGGCGGAGTTCCGATCGCCAGGCGCGCCGGGGGGCCGACCGCGAAGAGGGCGGTTCGCGCCGCAACCATTCGAGCAAGTCGGCTTCGAAATCGCCCGCCGTGGCATAGCGGTCCTCGGGCCGCTTGCTCATCGCGCGCAGGCACACCGATTCCAAGGCCGGCGGCACCGAATCGTCGAGCGATCGGGGCGAGGGCGGCGGCTCCTCGATCACCTGCCGAAGCAGCGCCGAGAGCTTACCCCGAAACGGCAACTCGCCCGTGAGCAACTCGAACAGGATCAC
>JANLFZ010000222.1:525-6110 GCA_024653385.1 Thermoguttaceae bacterium
CCGGGGCAGATCCTCGGCACGCCGGGGTACATGTCCCCCGAGCGAGTAGATGTCGGTGCGCCGGTCGGCCTGATGGCCGAGCCCTCTGGCCTGCTCGGGGGACATGTACCCCGGCGTGCCGAGGATCTGCCCCGGCGTGGTCATCGTGGCCTCGCCCGACTGACGCTTGGCCAGACCGAAGTCGGTGACCAGCGGCTCGCCGCGGGCATCGAGCAGGATGTTGGCCGGTTTGAGATCGCGGTGGACAATGCCGGCCTCGTGGGCCGCGTGCAGCGCGTTGGCGATCTTCGCGCACAACTCGGCGGCACGGCGGTGCGAAGGCTGATGATCGCGGGCCCAGGTGTCGAGCGGGGTGCCGTCGATGTAGTCGTAGACGAGATAGATCCGTCCTGACTCGACGCCGACTTCGTGGACCGCCACGATGTTGGGATGGCGCAGTTGGGCGGCCGCGCGCGCCTCGCGCAGAAACCACGCGACCTCGGCCTCGGTCAGTTCCTCGCGGCGCGGGGCCTTGATGGCCACGATGCGGTCGAGGGTCAGATCGCGGGCCTTCCAGACCGTGCCGAAGGTGCCGCTTCCGATGCGCTCGATCAACTCGAAATGCCCGAATCGTTTCGGAAGGCTCGCAAAGCCCTCACCCTCTGCCGCCGGTGGGCCGAGCGTCGGGTCGGGCTGGGCCGGCGACGTCTTGCCGAGCGCCGAACTCGATCCATCCGGCAGCTTGGGCACGAGGGAAGGCGATGGGATTTCGGGCATGGAGTCGGCTCTCTCGTTCGGCCAGCGTACTCTTCACGCCTCGCGTGAAGGACGCCCGAAAAGGACAGTCGCATTCTCGCGTTCCTTCGCCGCGAAAATCGGGACCGTCCCCGGGAACGGGCACTCCGCTTGTAAGCATAGCCCGAGGCCCTTGCTCGCGCCAACCAAATCGCATAAATTGCGTGCGCTGCGCCACCCGTCCTGCCCCTACGATCCCGCCTACCGAATCAATCCGAAGGAGAAACCACGATGTCTTGGCGAATCTGCGCGTGGCCCCTGTTCGCCTCGTTGGCCTTGGTTGCGCTGGTTGGTTCAGCACGGTCGGGCGAGGTGTACGTGGCGCCCGACGGCAAGGACCAATGGAGCGGGCGTGTGGCGCGTCCCAACGCCGAGAAGACGGACGGTCCGGTGGCGAGCCTGGCTGGGGCACGCGATGTCATTCGCCGGATGAAGAAGCAAGGCCCGCTCGCCGCGCCCGTGCGCGTCATCGTGGCCGCCGGCACGTACCAGTTGGCCGAGCCGATCGTCTTCACCCCGGAGGACAGCGGAACGGCCCAGGCCCCCATCGTCTACGAAGCCGCAGAAGGCGCGCGCCCGGTGCTCAGCGGCGGGCGCAAGATCACGGGCTTTCAGCCGGCCGGGGGCGGGCTGTGGAAGGCCCACGTTCCGGAGGTCGCGGCGGGCAAGTGGTACTTCGAGCACCTGGCGGTCAACGGCCGCCGCGCGACCCGCGCCCGGTCGCCCAACGAGTTCTACTACTACATGCGAAGCCGCGTGGAGTCGGGCGTCGATCCCTTGACCGGCAAGGAGGCCAACCTGGCGAATCGGGCGTTCGTGGGCGACCCGAAGGACCTCGCCTTGCTGGCCGACCTGCCGAAGGACCGGCTTCGCGACGCGGTGATTGTGGCCTATCATTCGTGGGAGGTGTCGGTCCATCGGGTCGCTTCGGTCGACGCGAAGCGCGGGACCGTGGTGACGACCGGCCCGGCGCCTTGGGCATTCTTCTACTGGGGCCCAAGCCAGCGATATCACATTGAAAACGTGCGCGCCGCACTCGACGCGCCCGGCGAGTGGTTCCTCGATCGCGATGGCACGCTCTACTACTATCCGCTTCCCGGCGAAGACATGACCACGGCCGAGGTCGTGGCCCCCGCGGTCTCGGGCCTGGTGCGGTTCGCGGGCGAGCCGGCCAAGGGCCGTTTCGTCGAGCACGTGAGCCTCAAGGGCTTGGCGCTGCTTCACGACAGCTATCCGTTGCCGCCGCAGGGACACGGCGACGGGCAGGCCTCGGTCAACACGCCGGCCGCGATACTGGCCGATGGCTGCCGCAACGTGACCCTCGATGGCTGCGAGGTGGGGCACACGGGCGGGTACGCCCTCTGGTTCCGCACCGGCTGTCAAGAGTGCCGCGTGACGCGGTGCTACGTCCACGACCTGGCCGCCGGCGGCGTGCGCATCGGGCAAGGCTGGGAGAACGAGAAACCCGGCCCGAACGAGGCAACGGGGCGGATCGTCGTGGACAACAACATCATCCGCGCCGGCGGGCGGCTCTTCCGCGGCGCGGTCGGCGTCTGGATCGGCCACAGCGCCCATAACGAAATCACCCACAACGATATCGCCGACTTCTTCTACACCGGCGTCTCGGTCGGCTGGCGCTGGGGGTATGCCCCCAGCCAAGCCCATCACAACAAGATCGAGTTCAACCACATCCACCACCTGGGTTGGGGCGTGTTGAGCGACATGGGCGGCGTGTACACGCTCGGGCCGTCGCCGGGCACCACGGTCAGCAACAACGTGATCCACGACGTCTACTCGTACGATCGCTACGGCCGCGGCGGATGGGGACTCTACAACGACGAGGGAAGCAGCCAGATCGTCATGGAAAACAACCTCGTCTACAACGTGAAAACCGGCACCTACCACCAGCACTACGGCAAGGAGAACGTCATCCGCAACAACATCCTCGCCTACAGCATGGACGGCCAGTTGCAGCGCTCGCGCGTCGAGCAACACCTCTCGTTCACGTTCGAGAACAACCTCGTCTACTGGAACGACGGCCGGCTGTTCCACGGCTCGTGGCGCGATGCGAACGTGAAGCTCCAGAACAACCTGTACTACGACGCCTCGGGCAAGCCGGTGACGTTCGAGGGAATGAGCCTGGCCGAGTGGCAGAAGTCGGGCAAGGATGCCGGCTCGATCGTGGCCGACCCGAAGTTCGTCGATCCGGCCCGGTTCGATTTCCGACTCCAGCCCGACTCGCCCGCCGCGAAGATCGGCTTTAGGCCCTTCGACTTCTCTCGCGCTGGGGTGTACGGCGACCCGGCCTGGGTGGCCAAGGCCAAGGAGGTGCGCTATGCGCCGGTGCGGTTCGCTCCCGAGCCGCCGCCCCCGCCGCCGCTGGCGATTCAAGACGATTTCGAGGGTCCACGAACCACGGCCGTGCCCGAGGCGCACCTCCAGGTGGAGGGCAAGGGGGACGAACTAGCCGTCACCGACCAGACCGCCGCGGCCGGCAAGCGGTCGCTCAAGGTGGTCGACGGCCCAGCGCTCCAGCACGCGTTCAATCCGCACTTCTATTACGTGCCGCGCCACCGCGAGGGCGTCACGCGCGCCGGTTTCGATCTTCGCGTCGAGCCGGGCGTGATCTTTCATCATGAGTGGCGCGACGACTCGAACCCTTATCAAATCGGCCCGAGCCTTTGGGTGCGTGGCGGAAAACTGATCGCGGCGGGGAAGGAACTGCTCGATATCCCGAGCGGCGCCTGGGTGCATCTCGAGATTGCGGCCGGGCTCGGGCCGCAATCGACCGGCACGTGGGACCTCGCGGTCACGCTCCCCGGCCAGCCGCCCAAGCGGTTCGACAAGCTCCCCAACGCCAGCCCCCAATGGAAGAAACTCGACTGGCTCGGCTTCTGTAGCCTTGCGCGCGAGAAGACCGTCTTCTACCTCGACAATGTCACCCTGAGCCCGTCCGACGCCGGAAAGTAGGGGCCGGGCGGAGATAAACCAGGGCGAGGACCGCGCTTTAGACGCTGGTCACTTGGTCGCCGGGGGCTTTTCGCCCGAAGGCTTGGCTTGCAGGGCGCGCTCCAGTTGGGCGATCCGCTGCTCGAGTTCGCGGAGGCGCTGTTCCAACGCAGCGATGCGGTCGTCGGTGCTCTGGCCCGGCTTGCCCTGGGCAGTGGCGGGGGGAGACAGCTCGGGCATCGCCTTCGGCGCCGGTTCCGGGGGCTTCGGCGGCACGTCGGCGTCGTCCTTGGGCGGGACAATTGTCGCTCGTTCCTCGAAGGAGGGCGGCTTGGGTGGCGGAGGTGGCCGCTTGCCCTCGGGCCGCTGGACAAACGTCACATCGACTTTCATCGGCTGTGCGCCACGCTGAAGCTCCAAGGTCAGCGTCATGCCCGGCTTGACCGCCTCCATGATGGTTCCAAGGTCGTCGTTGGTGCGCACGCGCACACCGCCCAAGCCGGTGATCAGGTCGCCGGGCTTCAGGCCGACCCGGTCGGCCGGCGAGCCGGGCGCTACCTTGAGCACGCGCGTGCCCCGTCCGCGGTCCGTGGCATCGTCGGTCGTGGTGCCCAAGTACGCGGCCGCGGGCGGCGGGCCGACGCGAGTCGCCCAGGGCGATTCCGCCGATTCGGCACGGGACGGTTCCTCGGCGCCGGGTTTAGCGCCGCTCGCCCCAACCCGCTTGCGTACCTCGTTCTCCAGTCGTTCCAAGGCCGATTGGCCAAGCGCCGGACACGCGACGCTGACCATCGCGGCAACGATCATTCCGGGCGTCAACCAGCGCATACGAGCGGCTCCCCAAGCAAGAGGACGTTCTTCTTGGATTATACCGCCTCGGCGGTGCCATGCATCTGGCCACATTGCACCTCCGATTTGGGCACGGTATGGTTTGGTCATGTCGCCGTGTGAGAAGACCCTATTCATCGGCACGACCACGACGGATTCCTACGTCGATGCCCTCGGTCTGGTATTCAGCCAGTTCGAGCCCCCCCAGGCTGCCGAATACTTGCGGATTTTCAATCAGGCGATTCGTGACGGGAAGTTGCCTCTCGAAGGGGTGATCAAGTGCAACCGGGCCGAACGGCGGTGGTGTGGCCGCCCCGGGTCGTGGTAGGTGCCCCGCCCGGAACGGGTAGCCGCCTGTTGAACGAGGTGGTCCAGCGGCTCTCCGGGAAGGATGTGCGACTGGCCAGCGCGTTGCTCACGAAGACGGAGCCAAAGGATGAGGAGGTTTTCACGGCAGCGGGCTTTGCGCATCTCACCGATCTTCTGTACCTCGTCAGCACAACCGAAGACTTCCCATTCTCCCGGCCATCCGCACCTCTTGATTTCGAGCCTTACCGCTATGAGATTCACTCCCGGTTGGCGGGCATTGTGGAAGCCACCTATGTCGGAAGCCTCGATTGCCCCGAGTTGGATGGCGTTCGCGACGTGAACGATGTGCTGGCAGGCTACCGCGATACAGGCGAGTTCTCGCCCGAGCGGTGGCTGGTGGTCCGTCACGATGGTCGGGATGTCGGCTGCCTGCTCTTGGCCGACCATCCCCAGGAGGATACGTGGGAACTGGTTTACATGGGGCTGATTGCCTCGGTGCGAGGCCGCGGTTGGGGCAAGTGGCTCGTGCGCCAGGCCCAGTGGTTGACCCGCCAGGCGGGTCGTAGCCGGTTGGTTGTCGCGGTCGATTCGGCCAACGGACCGGCGATCACGCTGTATGGCGCGACCGGGTTCCGGGGTTGGGACCAGCGCCGGGTCTACGCCAAGGTGTTTCCCGAGCCTCGGCCTTTGGAGCCGATCGCGGCGCCGCCGCGAACGAAATGCGA
>JANLFZ010000222.1:6120-8480 GCA_024653385.1 Thermoguttaceae bacterium
TGGCCGGCCGTCGTTTCTTTTGCTGGCGGCGACACTTAGCCGTGCGCGGACCGCCGGAAGCGAGCGGTACGCCAACGACGTTTCAACATGTTTTCCACCCGGGACGGCTTTCGCGAGGCACCGAACCGCCCTGGAGTCCGCGCCAACGTGCCGACTTTTTCCGTGGATTCCGGCGCGGCCCCAGACCGCGGGAAATTTTTCCTCGGCCTGGGTTGCGAGAGTGTTTGACAGCAAAGCTAGCGCGGCTACAATCAGCACATCGGGTGACACAACTACGGACCGAGACGGCCTTCGGCCGTCAGTAACCGCGACTCTTCCCGCAACCAACCTCCGTTGTCCACGGGGGGAACAACAACGCCACCATCGTGGTCTTGGGCGGGGGGAGAGTGCGCGCTGGGGATGGCAGGAAGTGACGAAGAACGATACGGACATCGTGTCGGTCTTGCGCAGGGCGCTGGTCGAGCAGGTCGGGCAGCAACGCTACGAGCTGTGGTTCGGGCAGGGCACTCGTCTGGACTTCGACGACGGCAAGCTCGTCATCGGCGTGCCAAGTCCCTTTTTCAAGGACTGGCTCCGCACGAACTTCCGCGAGGAAATCGAACTGGCGGGGGCGACAGCGCTGGGGGTGCGTCCCGAGGTGCTCTTTCGCGTGGAGTGCTCCGAGTCGGCAAGGGCCGCATCTTCCGCCGATTGCGCCGAGCGCCCAGGCTCGTCCACCCAGCCTGCCGGTGCGGATGGGGTAGTCCAGGTTGCTTCCGCCGACCGAGCCATTTCTGCCGATCGCGCGCCGAGGCGTCAGTTTGCCGATTTTGCCTCGTTCGTCTGTGGTTCTTCCAACCGGCTTGCCCGCGCCGCGGCTGAGATGGTGGTCGAGCGGCCGGGAGAATTATCGCCCTTGGTGTTTTACGGCCCGACGAGCGTCGGCAAGACCCACTTGCTCGAGGCGATTTGGACGGCCGCGCGCAAACGCCACCCGCGATCCGCGTCGCTGTACCTGACCGCGGAGCAATTCACCGCGGGCTTTCTCCAAGCGCTTCGGCGCAGCGGCTTGCCCAGCTTCCGCCAGAAGTATCGGGGCGTCGATCTCTTGTTGCTCGACGATCTCCAGTTCTTCTGCGGCAAGCATCACACCCAGATCGAACTGCTCTACACGATCGACGCGTTGATGCGCGACGGTCGTCAACTGGTCTTTTCGGCCGACCGTTCGCCTGACGAGTTGGCCGATTTGGGACTGAACCTCTGCACGCGTTTGCAAAGCGGGATGGTTTGCCGGATCGAGCCTCCCGATGGCGAAATGCGGCGCGGGATTCTCGTGCAGATGGCTCGGCGCATGCGCATGGACCTGCCCGACGACGTACGCGATTTCATCGCCGCGCGCCTGACCAATCACGCGAGGGAGTTGTCCGGAGCGCTGTGCCGTCTTTACGCGGCGAGCCAGGCGCTTGGGCGGCCGATCGACCTGACCATGGCGGAGGACATCCTTGGGGAGATGATCCGCCACAGCAGCCGCGTGGTGCGTCTGGCCGACGTCGAGAACGCGGTGTGCCGGGCGTTCGGCCTGGAGCCAAGCAGCCTTCACGGCGACGGCAAATCGAAGCATGTCAGCCAGCCGCGGATGCTGGCCATGTGGCTGGCGCGCAAGCACACCCGGGCCGCGCTGAGCGAGATCGGCCGCTATTTCGGCCGACGAAGCCATAGCACCGTGGTCTCGGCGCAGAAGCGTGTCGATGGCTGGCTGGCACGCGGCGCGACGCTCGAACTGGCCGATCGCGTCTGGAAAGTCGAGGAAGCCGTGCGCCAGGCGGAACGTTGCCTCCAGGTCGGATAAGAGGCCGTCCGCTCCCTGCGAGGACCGGGGAACGGTTCGGGTGGCCGTCCCCGGTTCCTCGCGTTTCTACCCCACCAAAGGCCCTGGACGACCTTGGGCACGGTCCGCTATCATTCCGTGCATGGCACGGCATCCGGGAACGCACGTGCCAGATGCTTGGCGATCCACCTGTCGATCTGTCTGAACACCCCCACGAGGTAGTAACCGTGCGTATCATCTACGTCTTTGGCGTGGTGGTGCTGATGGCCCTTGTCGGCCAACCGTCCCTGGGCGCCGACTGGGTCCAGTTTCGCGGGCCCGGCGGGTTGGGCGTGGCCACTGCCGCTACCCCGCCCGATCGCTGGAGCGCCACGGAGAATGTCGTGTGGAAGGCCGCCCTGCCCGGCGCCGGCGCGTCCAGCCCGATCGTGGTGGGCGACCGGGTTTTCGTCACGTGTTACAGCGGCTACGGGTTGGACCCGGACGAGCCCGGTGACGTCGAGAAGCTCAAGCGGCACCTTGCCGTCCGCCAGGGCGATGCCGACCAGGTGCC
>JANLFZ010000222.1:8490-9839 GCA_024653385.1 Thermoguttaceae bacterium
CCTGGTCGGCATCGCCCTGGCGGACGGCAAGGTGCTTTGGGACCGGGCAGTGCCCGCGAAACTCCCCGAGCAGACGTTCGAGGGATTCGTCGCCCTGCACGGATACGCCTCGCCAACGCCCACGAGCGACGGAAAGGCGATCTATGCGTTCTTCGGCCGTTCGGGGGTGCATGCCTACGATCTCGACGGAACTCCCCTTTGGCAGGCCGACGTGGGGAGCCGGACGCACGCCTGGGGCAGCGCGGCATCGCCCTTGGTGTGGGAGGGCCTGGTGTTCGTCAACGCCAGCATCGAGAGCGGGGCGATTGTCGCGTTGGACAAGAAGACGGGCAAGGAGGCGTGGCGCGTCGGCGGGATTCAACAGTCTTGGAGCACACCCGCGTTGGCCTCCGTGCCCGGCGGCCGCACGGAACTCGTCGTCAGCAGCTACGGCAAGGTGCGGGGGTTGGACCCCAGCTCGGGCGAGGTGCTTTGGGAGTGCCGCGGCGTGAACGACTACGTCTGCCCGGCCGTCGTGGCCCACGAGGGGATCGTCTACGTCACGGCCGGACGCAAGCCGCACACCTTGGCCATTCGCGCCGGAGGCAAGGGCGACGTGAGCAAGACCCACGTGCTGTGGGAGAACAACGAGACGCCGAAGGTCGCCACGCCGCTGGTCCACGAAGGACGCCTCTACTATGTCGACAACCGGGGCGTGGCCACGTGCATTGACGCGAAGACGGGCAAGACCGTGTACAAGGAGCGGCTGGAACTCCGCGGCCGGGGCGATAAGGTCTACGCCTCGCCGGTCTTGGCCGGCGGCAAACTCTTCGTGCCCAGCCGCGAAGACGGAACGATCGTGCTGGGAGCGGGTCCCGAGTTCCTCGAGGTCGGCCGCAACCGGCTCGACGACTCGAGCGTGTTCAATGCCACTGCGGCCGTCGTCGGCGACCGGCTTCTGGTGCGATCCAACCGCTTCCTCTACTGTCTCGGCAAGTGACGGATACCATCATGCCCCTGTTCGAGATCGAAACCGACTCGCACATCATCATCACCTGGGCGAACGACGAATCGGCGGCCCGGGGGGTCGTGCGGGAAAGCTATCCGCGGGAAACGCCGCTTCGCGTCACCCGTCGTCCACGCGACTGCTGGGTGATCTCGAAAGCCGCCCTGGGAATCACCGGCGGCGTGGACGTGTGCCACACCGCCCGCGATTGCCTCGCCAAGGCCGCCGGCGACAAACTCCACGCCATACGCCTCTACATGCAGGAGACCGGCGCCGATTTGGAGCGGGCGCGCAAGGTCATCGAATCGAACATGGTCATGGGCTGGTAAGGGCCTGTAAAACTATAAGTTGGGCAATCTTATGG
>JANLFZ010000223.1 GCA_024653385.1 Thermoguttaceae bacterium
GGAGCCTCCTTGCCTGGCGCGGCCGGCGCCTTGCCCGATTCACTGCGGCCCGAAAGGAACGTCAGCCCCAGCCACCGGAAGATGTAGTCGACGATGCTCGTGGCCACGCGGATGTCGGGGTTGGTGGTGTAGCCCTGGGGCTCGAACCGGGTGTGCGAGAACTTGTTCACGTACACCTCCAGCGGCACGCCGTACTGGAGGCTCATCGAGACCGCGGTGCCGAAGCAGTCCATCAGGCCGCCGATGGTGCTGCCCTCCTTGGCCATCGTGATGAACAGCTCGCCCGGCCGGCCATCGGGGTAAAGACCCACGGTGATGTACCCCTCGTGCCCGTTGACGCTGAACTTGTGGGTGATCGACTGCCGGGTGTCGGGCAGGCGTTCGCGGCGCGGTGCGGGGAGGGCCTTGTCGGTCTTGTCGGCCTCCGCCTTGGTCGACAGGGGCTGGATCTCCTTCGACCCATCGCGGTAGACCGCCAGGGCCTTCAGGCCCAGTTTCCAGCCTTCGAGAAAGGCCCCGGCGATGTCTTGCGGGGTGCAGTCCTTGGGCATATTGACGGTCTTCGAGATGGCGCCCGAAAGGAAAGGCTGCGCGGCGGCCATCATCAGGACGTGGGCACGCCACGGGATGTACCGCGTGCCGCCCGGCGGCTGGAACGCGCAATCGAAGACGGGCAGGTGTTCGGGCTTGAGTTCGGGCGCCCCCTCGATCGTGTCGTGCGTGTTGATGTACTCGACGATCGAGGCCACCTGCTGGTCGGTATAGCCCAAGGTCGCCAGGGCCAAGGGCACGGTCTGGTTGACGATCTTCATCACGCCGCCGCCGGCAAGCTGCTTGTACTTGACCAGGGCGATGTCGGGCTCGATGCCGGTGGTGTCGCAATCCATCATGAAGCTGATCGTGCCGGTCGGCGCGAGCACCGTCGCTTGCGCGTTGCGGAACCCGTAGCGGCGGCCCTCGGTCAGCACCTCGTCCCAGACCTTGCGCGCCGCCTGCTTGAGGTAGTCGGGGCAGTGTTGGATCTGTTCCTGCTTCTCCCAGTGCATCTCCATCACGCGGAGCATCGGCGCGCGGTTCTGGTCGAAGGCCTCGAACGGCCCCACCGCGGCGGCCAGTTCGGCGCTGGTGCGGCACGCGGCCCCGTGCATCAGGGCCGTCACGGCGCTACACAGGCCGCGGGCCTCGTCGGAGTCGTACGGCAACCCGGCCGCCATGATCAGGCTCCCCAGGTTCGAGTACCCCAGCCCGATCGGCCGGAAGCGGTGGCTGTTGGCGGCGATTCTGGCCGTGGGATAGCTGGCGTGGTCGACGAGGATTTCCTGGGCAATGAAGGTTATCCGGCAGGCGGCCATGAAGCGCTCGGCGTCGAAGGCGCCGTCCTCGCGGCGGAACTTCATCAGGTTGACGCTGGCCAGGTTGCAGGCCGAGTCGTCAAGGAACATGTACTCCGAGCAATTGTGGACCACGATGCCGTTGGCGACGAAGTGGTTCGTCGCGGGCTCGGTGAGGTCGTAGACGTCCTCCTCACCGCAGAAAGTCAGCGAGGCCACGCGGTCGGCGAACTCGTCCCGGTAGGCCGCGACGTGCCGATTCAGTTCCGACAGGCGCTGGGCTTTCGGGCTTTCGGGCAGGAAGCCGATTTGACGCTCGAAGACAATCCGCGACTGGCGCGAAATCCGCAGCGAGTGGACCTGTTCGACGGGATATTCCTTCATCCCGCCCTTCCCGTCGGGAAGCACCGCGGTGTGGGCGCCGAGCGCCCGGCGGTGCTCGTAGAGTTTCGCCTTGATGCCGAACCCCAGAAGCAAGAGTTGCACCTGCCGAAGCAGCTCGAGGCTCGTGCTGTCCAGGGCCACGTACTGCGACTTCCCGCCGTAGTCGGCCACGGTGCCGTCGGTCGTGAAGAGCCCGCGAAGAATCGCCGCCTGGCTTGGGCGGTCGAGGCCGAAGACCTTGTCGTGGAATCGCTTGGCCTTCGATCCGGCGTCCAGCACGGCGTACTCGCCTAGCTTCTGCAGGACGCGGCCGACGCTCGTGCCCACGCCAAGCGTCGTCGCCGTCTGCCGAACGGCCGTGGCACGAAGGGATCGGCCGTCCTCGGTCTCGAGCCATCGCTTGCACTGATCGATATTGCCGCGGAGCCGCTCAGCCACGTCGGCTTCGTCACGGCCCAAAGTCACGAACAGGAAGTCCTCGTCCTGCCCGTGAGTAATACAACCGTCTCCCAGCGCGGCGCCCAGCAGTTCACCGAACGCCTCGGGAACGAAGTCGCGGCCGAAACCGGGTTTTTCAAGTTTCAGCACGTCGTCGACGGTCAATTGCGCTGCCGGGACATCGCCTCGGTTCAAGGTGTAGACCGGGTGATCGGCGGTCAGACGCACGGTATAGCCGCTGCGGGTCCTCAGTTCGTACACGGGTTTGCGGCCTGTCCTGAAGATCCGGTCCACGAGGGACAACTTCCCTTGACCGTTGACGATCTCGGCCGCCTGTCCGACGAGATCGCGGATGCGGCGATAACCGTCCCCCGTGGCCACCAGGGTGTCGCCCGTGACGCACGGGTTCGACGCATTGATCCGCCCCGAGTTGGGGCACGTGTGCCAGCGATTGATCGTCGTGTCGTATTGCACGCCCGGGTCGCCGCAAGCCCAGGCGGCCTTGGCCATCTTCTCGAACATCTCGCGGGCGCGGTGCGTGGGGCCCTCGCGGGTCGGATCGGTGACCCAGTGCGTGGTCCACGGGCCGTCGGCCTCGACCGCCCGCATGAACTCGTCGGTCACGCGCACCGACAGGTTCGCGTTCTGGTAGAGCACCGTGGCGTAGGCCTCGTCGGGTTTGTAGCCGGCGCGGATCAGGGCGCGGGCCTTTTCTTCTTCCTTGTATTTGCACTCGATGAATTCGAGGATGTCGGGGTGCGTGACCTTCAGCGACTGCATCTTGGCGGCCCGGCGGGTCTTGCCGCCGCTGCGCACGACCCCGGCGATCTGGTCGTACACGCGCATGAACGACAGCGGCCCCGAGGGCTTGCCCCCACCCGACAGCTTCTCGCGGTGCGAGCGCAACGTCGACAGATCGGTGCCGGTGCCCGAGCCGAACTTGAACAGCATGGCCTCGCTGCGGGCCAGCTCCATGATGTCTTCCATGTTGTCGGCCACGCTCTGGATGAAGCAGGCCGACGCCTGGGGGAACTCGTAGGGGTTTTCGGGCTGGCGGGCGCTTTGGGTGGTTGCGTCCCAATGCCAGTTGCACATCGCCCCCTTCACGCCGTAACAGTGGTACAGACCCACGTTGAACCACGCCGGCGAGTTGAACGAGACGTGTTGGTGCAGGCACAGCCAGGCCAGCTCGCGGTAGAACCGCTCGCCGTCGTCGGGCGTGGCGAAGTACCCATCCTGGAGTCCCCAGTCGGCGATGGTTCGGGCAACGCGGTGAATGAGCTGGCGCACGCTGCGTTCGCGTTCCGGAGTGCCGATTTCGCCGTAGAAGTACTTGCTGGCCACGACGTTGGTGGCCAGTTGGCTCCACGTGGCGGGGATTTCGCAGTCGCGTTGTTCAAAAAGCGTCTCGCCGCTTTCGGTCTTGATGGCTGCCGTGCGGAGTTCCCAGGTCACGGTATCGAACGGGGACTCCACCTCGGGGGGGCAAAAGTACGCCTCGATGCTCAGGCCCTGGCGAGCCGTGATTGCCGACCTTCGGGCATATTCGTCGATCGGCGCGGCAACGCGTTGGGGGGCCTGTGAGTCTTTTTCCATTGGCATGATCGCGATCCTTCTAGAAGAGGTGGGCATCGCTCCGGATGCTATACTTTTGTATACGCTTTACCGTGCGTTCGTCAACGCCTCCTGCACGAGAACCATCTCCCGCCCCCGAGCCGAAGTCGTTCGACCGACATCCTCGAATGAGGGGTTCAGAGAAAGCGATATACCCCTATATATTGTAGTTGATGCCCTTGTGACCACAACATACAGGTGCCACGGAACAAGTCTAGCCGCTTTCCGACGCTCGTCAACAAGCGTTTTCGATTCATTCGCAATTCGTTCGCGGAGTGTAAGTTAAGTTAAGGGGTGCGTGCTGGCGCGAGTCGGGCGCACCACCTGCCGAATCACCGTAAAGCCAAGTGCGCCAAAAGCTTCGGAAATTCCCACGCGCATGGCTACCCGCGCCCGGCCCAACGTTAGTTTCAAGAAAAGAATCCGAAGCCAGTTGCCGGAGACTGGGCAACCAAGCGAGACAGGGCAATTCGTGATTGGGCATGACAGATGAGATGGGCGGACTGGGACAGCAAGGCAACGCCGCCTGCCCGACCTCTCGGCCCGCGAACAGGCATTGCCCAACAGGATTGCTCGCCCTAGACTGGGACTTTTACTGCCACGCCACGCCCTTCGTCCGCCACGCGCCCACCTCCAGGATCCATCATGACAGGGCTTCCGGTCGGCCAAGGCGCCGCCATCGCCACGGCCGTCCTTTGGACACTCTCGGCGTTGGCGTGGACGGCTGCCGGCCGGCAGATCGGGGCCCTCGCGGTCAGTTTTCTGCGCCTGGTCATCGCGTGTCTGTTGCTGGCCGCTCACGGCCAGATCGTGCGCGGACGATGGTTGCCAACCGACGCGGACGCTTCGACATGGGCGCTGTTGGGGATCTCGGGCGTGTTGGGGTTCTTTCTCTCGGACCTCTGCTTGCTAAAGGCATTCCTGCTGATCGGCCCGCGGCGCTCGCTCTTGATCCAGTCGTTGGTTCCGCCCATCGCGGCGGTCGTCTCGTGGCTCTGCTTGGACGATGCCTTGACGCCGCGGCACTGGCTGGCAATGGGGGTGACCATTGCCGGGGTGGCCTGGGTGATTCTCGACCGCGCCGACGGGCAAGCGTGCTCGGAAGCAGAGCGTCGGCGGGGTACCGGCTTGGCCTTGGTTGCCGCGGTTGCCCAGGCCGTCGGTTTCGTCTTGACGAAACAGGGGTTGGGCGACTACGACCCCGTGGCCGCCACCTTCGTCCGAATTCTCGGGGCGATGGGAGGGTACGTGCTGTTGGTCACCGCGCTGGGGCGTTGGCACGCCATGTGGAGGGCGTGCAAACAGGCTCGGGCCATGGCCGTCGTGGCCCTCGGGGCGCTGGTGGGGCCGTTTCTCGGCGTGGTCTTCTCGCTCGTCGCCCTGCGGTACTGTCCGGCGGGCGTGGCCACCACGATCTTCAGCACGACGCCCGTGCTCATCCTGCCGTTTGCCATCCTGGTGCACCGCGAACGTGTCACCGCGCGGGCCCTTGCCGGGGCCGCGGTGGCCGTGCTGGGCGTCGGTCTGTTGGCCACGTAGGACCTGCCGCCACGGTGGGCTGGGCGCTAATGGATGTCTTGCCAGCGGGTCGTGACGCGCGCGGTTCGGACCTCGATCTCCTTCACGCCGAGTTTTCTCAGTTCCTCGGTCAATTCGGGTTCGGTTTGAAGGTCATCCCTCCAGACCGCGACTTTTTTTTCCGCGGGAAGGCTTTCCACGCGGAACTTCCGCTTGACCACCTCCGATAGCTTGTCCCACGGCGAAATCACGGCCACCAGGCGTTCAGCGTCGCTCATAAGCCCTTCCCCGTTCCCTAAAGGGTAGCGCGGCGAGACCTCTGGAGAAACATACTGTTCCACCCTATTGTGGCCGGCCCAGTGCGTCAAGAGCGGGTCGGCCCTAAGGGGGATCCCCTCGCGATTTTGGCTTGCGGTGACGCACCTGCTGGTAGGCGTCGCTGGTGCGGCGGCGGCGCGAGCGGCGCTCTTCGTTGGTGTGGGCGCAGACGATTTCGTACAGCACGGCCTTGGCATTGCCCGTCTTGCGAAGCACCCGGCCGAGCCGCTGTTTGGCCTGCCGGCTCGAGGCCGTGCCGCCGATGACGATGGCGACCTTGACCTCGGGCAACACCCTCGTCGAGCACCTGGTTGGCCACCAGGGCGGGGTACTCGCCCGCCGCCAGACCGTGCAGAACCTCCAGACGTTCTCTCTTACCGCAGTGGTTCAAGAGGCACGGGATGAGGAACCGGCGCGAGACATCGCGCGCCATCGCGTTCGAGCCGGCGAACACCAGGCACGGCTCGCCCGCGTGCAGGCGGAAAAGGTCCTCCAGCACGCGAAGCTTCTCATCGGCCCGGTCCTCGATCGACCGCTTGGCATAGTAGGCCTTCATCGCCCGGCGGGCCTCGGGCGCCTTGCCCGTCGCGCTGCAAAGATCCTTCCACGAATACTTCGGATCGGTCTTCCGCTGTTCGGCAATGTACCGGCGGACCTCGCGCGAGAGCCGATCGTACCGGGCCTGCTCGTCGGGCGACAGGTGAACCGGAATGCGGACCACCTCGTACGGCGCGAGGGTCTTGCCGGCCAGTTCGGGCAAGGACACCTGATAGACGATCGGGCCGATCAGCGTGTCGAGGTCCACGTGCCGGCCGTCGGACCGCTGGGGCGTGGCGGTCAGGCCCAGACGCATCGGCGCTGCCGACATGCGCGCGGCATCGCGCCGCACGGGTCCGGGCAGGTGATGGCACTCGTCGAAGACCACCAGCGCGAATCGGTTGCCGAACTGCTCCATGTGGATGCACGCGCTGTCGTACGTGGTCACCGAGATCGGCCGCACCCGAAACAGGTTGTCGCCGATGATCCCCGCGTCGTAGCCGAGTCCCTCGGCGATCCGCCGGTGCCACTGGTACATCAGATCGCGGACCGGAACGACCACCAACGTCGAGACGGCGGCTTCGGCCATGATGGCCAGCGCCACCTCCGTCTTGCCCGTCCCTGTCGGCATCACCAAGACCCCCCGGCGTCCGAGGTTCCACGCGGCTTGGGCCGACTGCTGCTCGGGTCGGGGCCGGCGAAGCGTCACACGAGGCCAGCGCACGGGTTCCCAGGCGGGTACCCGGTCGGCGAAGTCGATCCCGGCCTCGTCCAGCTTTCGGCAGACCTGGGAATACTCCATCGCGTCGGCGCGCCAGGCGGCGATGCGCCGATCCCAGAGCCAGGGGGACGGCCCAAAGACGGTCGCCAGCGCGGCTTGCTCCACCCCTTCGAGCACAAGAGTTCCCCCTTTAAAGGAGAGTATTGGCCGATCTTGGCTCGCTGCGTTCATAACTCGCCGCTGGTCGATCTACGGAATTATCGTCCCGGCCGACTCTGTGAACAAGAGTATAGATTCTGTCGGTCCTTTCTAGCGGCGTCGTCTGGGGCCGAGCCTCAAGAGAACTCGATCCGCCGTTCGGTGCGCAAGTCTTTTGCGCATAGCCATTTAAGCTATTGCCACGATCTGGAATGCCTCACAGGGGGGGGCGTGGGGTTGCCGCTTCGGCAGCAACTTGAATCGGCCAAGCTGGATAATGATTCTGAGAGACGCCGCGGGCGCGATGGGCGAAATGTGCCTGGTCCCAACGGGGGTCAATGTCACCCCATCCCCACGTTCTCGTGGTCGGCGGGGCAGGTGGCCAAGAGCCGTGAAGGCAGGTAGAATAAGGACTTTCGTCCGCGTCGGGCGGGAGAACTCCAGCGTGGGGCGATTGCGAGACGACGAACGAGTTTATGAAGCGACAGTTTTTCGCCCGCTACGCCCTGCTCATTCTGATGATCGTCGCGTTTCTGATGCCCTTCATGTACGTGGGCGCGCGCCGATCGTTGCGGAGCAACAAGAATGACGTCAAGTCGTGGCTCCCGGACGCTTACGAGGAGACGACGACCTTCCGCTGGTATCGCGAGCGGTTCGAGAGCGACATGTTCATTCTGGCCAGTTGGGAGGGCTGCACGCTCGACTCGCCCGCGCTGGCCTTATTGGCCAAGAAGCTCGTTCCGCCGGACGACCCTTCCCAGAATCCGCTGACCGCACCGCTGCCGTTCTTCAAGAAGGCGGTGACCGGCACGGACCTGGTGAACCTGTTGGTCGAGAAGCAGGGGTTCTCGGAAGAAGAGGCGATCGAACGGCTCAAGGGGTTCGTCGTCGGACCGGACGGCAAGCAGACGTGCCTGGTCCTCACCGTGGCCCAGGACTCCGAACCGGCCTGGGAAGCCGAACGGGTCAAGTCGAACTACCGCAAGCCGAAGTTCCTCCACGCGGTGGTCGAGCGCGTGTACGAGGTTGCCGAGCGCGAATGCGCGATCCCGCGGGAGGCGATCCGCCTGGGCGGACCGCCGGTCGACAACGCCGCGATCGATATCGAGGGCGAGCGGTCGCTGATGCGGCTGGCCGCCTTCTCCGGCATCGTGGGATTGCTCATGTCCTGGTACTGCCTGAGGAGCTGGGGGCTGACCGTGATGGTCTTCACCTCGGCGATCTTCAGCGCGGGCTTGAGCCTCCTGGCGGTGTGGCGGTTCGGCTACGGCGACAACATGAACGCCATCCTGCTGACCATGCCGTCGCTGGTCTACGTCGCCGCCACTTCCGCGGCAATCCACCTGGCGAATTACTACCGCGATACGGTCCGGCAGTCGGGGTTCAAGGGCGCGCCCGGCCGCACGGTTCGAGCCGCGTGGCTTCCCTTGGCGCTGGCCACGGGGACGACGGCCATCGGCCTGGCCTCGATGTGCATCACCGAGCTGGTGCCGATCCGCATGTTCGGCCTGTACTCGGCGATCGGCGTGGTGATCGGCTTCTTCATCGTCATCCTCTACGTGCCGTCGTTGCTCCAGTACTTCCCGCTGCGCAACATGGACCGTTCGGCCGATAGCGCGCGGCGATGGGACCCCGGCACCTCGCCGAAGTGGCGCGGCGTCGGCGAGTGGATCATCGGGCACAACGGGTTGGTCACGGCCGGCTGCCTCATCGTCATGGTCCTCGGCGCCTGGGGCGTGTCGAAGACGCAGACCTCGGTCAAGCTGATGCGGCTCTTCTCGCGCGACGCCCAAATCATCAAGGACTACCAGTGGCTCGAGGACCACCTCGGACCGCTGGTGCCGATGGAGGTGGTGCTTCGCGTGGACAAGCGGATCGAGGGCAAGTCGAACCTCGACCTCATGAACCGCATGGTGCTGGTTGGCGACGTGCAGCGGGCGATCGGGGCCCTGCCCGACGTCGGCAGCACGCTGGCCGCGCCGACGTTCGCCCGCGCCGTGCCCCGCCGGGCCAACGCGATCGAACGCATGGCCTGGAAACGCCAGATCGAGAAGCACCGCGACGACCTGCGGGACTACCTGATGATCGACAAGAACCCGCAGACCGGGGCCGAGGAAGAGCTGTGGCGCGTCAGTGCCCGCGTCGCCGCCCTGACCGATACCGACTACGGCGAGTTCGTCAACGACATCCGCGCGGCGGTCGATCCGGTCATCGAGGCCTGGCGCGAGAAGATCGTCATCGACGACCCCGCCCTGGCCGGCGAACTCGGCCCCACCAAGGGCATTTCGGCCGTGTACACGGGCCTGGTGCCGCTGATCTACAAGGCGCAGAGTTCGATGCTCAACGGGCTCATCTTGAACTTCGTCGGCGACTTGATCTTGATCGGCGTGGCCATGGCCTTCTTGGTGCGGAACTGGTCGGCCGGCCTCCTCTTGATGCTCCCCAGCCTGTTCCCCATGGCCGTCATCTTCGGCGCGATGGGATGGTGGGGCGTGGTGATCGACGTCGGCACGGTCATGGTCCCCGCGGTGGCCCTGGGCGTCACCGTCGACGATGCCATCCACTTCATGCTTTGGGTGCGTCACGGGCAGGAGCGCGGCATGAACCGGGCCCAGGCCATCATGTTCGCCTACGAGGACTGCGCGCGGGCGATCTACCAAAGCTGGGGCGTGATCGGCCTGGGACTGTTCTCCTTCGCCCTGAGTTCGTTCACCCCGACCCAGCGCTTCGGCTACCTGATGTTCACCATGCTGACCGCCTCGTCGATCGGCA
>JANLFZ010000224.1:0-8571 GCA_024653385.1 Thermoguttaceae bacterium
CGCCTGGTCCCAATCGAGTTCCTTCACGTCGGGCAGTCCGATCGTGACCTTGCTCTGCTCGACCAGCGTGCGCAGGGCCGTGAGGTTCCGCGGGTGGCTCGCCTCGTAATAGAGTTTCTGCCGGTCGAACAAGAGGCAGTAGGCGTTTCGGGCAGGGGCGACATGCCCTTGACGGTACAAGATGGCCGCGGCGGGCATGACGCCGGTCAAGGCAAGGTCCGAATACGTGGACCACGTGCTGGGACGCGACGGCTCGAACTGCTCTTGCGAGTAATTGTAGATCATCGGGGCATCCCAGCCCTGGAGGGCCGAAATCGACGCCACGTAAAGCGGCGCGGTAAAGCGGTCGCGCGCCGGGTACGGCACGTTCCACTCGGTCATCGACACCGGCTTGCCGTGGGCCTGGCCCGTGGCGAAATAGGCCACATAGTTGTCTTCGTACCGCGGGTTGGCGCTAAGGGCCTCGGGCTCGCCGTAGGAGTGGACGTCGATGATGCCGCCGGCCGTCAAGGGCGGCAGGCCGCACATCGCCATGTCGCCCCACATCTGCGTCGTCGAGACGGGAACCTTCACGCCAAGCTTCTCCAGGTGCCCCAGCATGCGCCGGTTCCACTGGTGCTCGCGATCGGCCAGGAAGAGCTTGGCAGGGCCGGGCTCCCAGGTTCGTCCCGTCTCGGCCGGTGGAAGTCCCTTCGCCTTGGCAAACGCCTCCACCGCCGCCAGGAACAGCTTGTGGTGGTAGGGGTTTCCCTTGTCGCCGAGCATCAGATTGCCGAAGTGGCAGGTCAGGTCGTTCTCGTTGGTGATCAAGAGGCCCATGATGGCCGGATCGTCCTTGTAGGCCAGCCCGGTGTAGCGGTTGACGTGCGTGAGGTACTTCTCGTTGAAGTCCTGCATGAGCCGCTCGACGCGGTCGTTGAAGTAGCAGTAGCCCTTGCCTTCGCCGCCGTGCTTGTCGATCTCGGCGAAGCCCTCGCCGATGCCGTCGGCCTCCTTGAACACCCGGCCCACGTGCAGGTCGAGCCACACGTAGACGCCTTCGTCCTTGAGGCACTTGATCCAGTAGTCCAGCCGGTCCATCACCTCGTCGTCGAGCCCTTGCGAGTCGGGCCGGTTCTTGTCGATCACCGTGCGGCCGACCCAGCGCGTCGAGTCGTGGTGATGGATGCGCATCAGGTTGTAGCCGAGCCGGGCGATGCGGCCGGCCTGGGCGCGGATGGCCTCCTTGTCGGCGAAGATGGCGTACGCGGCGAGGTTCCCGCCCCAGAAGCGGGCCTCGGAACCGTCGCCGTAGACCAGCCGATCGCCGTCGGCCCGCACAAAACCCAGTTTGCCGGCCGGCTTGTGGTTCAGGAAGCTCAAGTCCACGGGGCTGGCGTCGGGCTTCAAAGCCCCCGAGAACCACTTGGCCGTTGCCTCGGGGCCGTAGCGCTCGTCGAGGGTCTTGCCGACCACGCCGCCCTGGGGAAGCGTGACGGTCATCGTCACCCGATGCGTGCCCTTGGCCAGGCGCTTGCCGACGAGCATCGCCCGGATCTGCCGCCTCTGCCCCCGCTCGAAATACACGTCGGCCAGCGGCGGATCGAATCGCACGGTGACGCCGCCGGAGGCGCCGACGGGCCAGGTCCATCCCCGATTGCCCTCCAACAGCGCGGGCTCGGCCCGCTTGGGACCCAAGGCCCGGCTATCCAGGGCCAGGTTGAACTCCAGCCCACCGCCGATGATCCCGTCGAGGTCCTTCTGGGCATCGAGGTCCCAGGTGAACCGCAGGACGTTGTCGGCGGGCGAGTCGACCGTGCCCGAGATCGCCAGGTCCAAGGCGCGGACGTCTCCGGCGAGGGTCTTCTTGGGGCCGGCGCCCTGGACCACGCGCACGTTGGCCCCGGCCCACTTCCAGCTCTCGCCCCAGAACACGTAGTGCGACCGCACCACGGGGGCATTCTTGCACTGGATCTCGACGGCCGCGGCGGGATTGAGACGAACTTCCCATTCCGCCCCCGCCGCCGATCGCGCCGCCAACACACTGACCAGAATGAGCCAACTCGCAAGAGACCTCATGGCAACCCTCCGTTACGCCGCCGACGGCATCGGCCCGGACAAATGCCCCTTCGCTTGAGAGCGTACCACGGGTCGCTTCGTCGCACCAGGGTCCTGGCAGGCGACCGCGACGCGACGCGACGTTGACTCGCGTGGCTGGGAATGCGTAGACTAAGAACAGGACCACGACGCCCGAAGGTCCCGTCATGGATCGTCCGAACATCCTCTTGTCCAAGATCGAAGCGGCCGGCTTGTGGGCCTATTTCCACAAGGACTGGTTGCTTCAGATGCGAGTGCTCCTCAGGCCGCAGTTGCCGCCGGAGTATTTCGTCTTTGTGGAGTCGGAAGCCGTTCTGGTCGCTCCGGATCCGGCACAGGTCTCGAAACCCGTCCTGCCCGATGTCGCCCTCGCGCGGCCGGATCGTGATGAAGCAACGAAACCGTCGCGAGGGTTGGGGCGAGGGACGGCCGCGGTGATTGAACTCGATGAGCCGTGCGAATTGCTCAGCCAGTACACGTTGCTCATTCGGCGGGCGCCCGACAACCGCGTGGTGGCTGCGCTCGAACTTCTGTCTCCGTCGAACAAGGGGGTCGGCAATCGCTTTGATCGGGAAAAGTATCTGCGCAAGCGGGCCACGTTCCTGGAGTCGGGCGTGAACCTGCTGGAAATCGACGCCCTGCGAGAGGGAGAGCGGGTCTTGCCCACCGCTCTCCAAAGCCTGGCCGAATACGAACGACTCGCCTGGACCGCGTTTCATTACGACGGACAACGGCGGCTTCGCGGCTGGGGCTGGAACCAGCAAGACCCGCTGCCCGTGATTCCTTGGGCCGTCGAACAAGGCGTGGAGGTCCTGGTCGACTTGCCGCAAGCCCTCGACGACGCGTGCCAGTTCAATCGCTGGCCGAATCTTGTCGCCTCGTCGGCATCCTGAGGATGTCGGCCAGTACCTTGTCGAGCGACAAGACCTGCAACCACGCTCGGCGTGCGTGCCAGCATGCACTCGATGGACATGCTGCGGGGAAGCGGCCCGGGCTGCGGCATCGCCGCATGTTTCCCGCCGTGGAGCGCCGCCGAAAGCCACAGCCGATGCTCCGCGCGTTGCCCCATGCCCGGCCATCCGCTACAATCGAGCTATGGGGTTGGCCACGAGACGGGGTCCTTGGGCCAAGAAAGGGGCTTGAAATGCGTTGGCGAAGTTGGCTCGTCGGTGCGTCGATCTTCGGCGTCGTTTTGGCCAGCGTTCTGCCGCTGGAGGGTGGTTGAGCAGCTCGGCGGTGCGCGCCCGTGTCGGGCAGCCCCGTGCGGATCCCCGTTTCATCGGGCTCGCCGATCGCGTTGCGCCCGATGCCCGTGGCGTCGGCGGCCATCCAAGCTCAAGCCCGGCTGGCGGAAGCCCGGCATGCGAAGATCCTTCGCGACACGGCCTCGGCGGCCCAGCGACTCGCTGCCGCCGATCGCGCATACCAACAGGGGGACGTGCGGGCGGCAACTCTGGTCTACGCGCGGGTAGGTGTGTCGCGATCGGCTGGCCCGGTCGCCGTCGAAGCGCGCCAGCGCCTGGCCAAACTCGCTGAGGATGCCCGGCAACGGATGCGCGAGATCGACGCCATGTTGGAGTCTAGGGCGGCTGTTTCGGGCGACTCGGCCAACGCGCCCGCCGGGGATCCCGTCCTACCGGATGTGGTCGAGGCGGCTTTCCGCAAGTACGACGAGCTGGAATATCTCTACGGTGAGGTGCCCGCGGTGAAGCGCGAGTTGGCCGCGCACCTCGCCCGACAGCGGAACCGGCCGGAGTTCGCCGCCGTGCTCAGAGAGCCCGAGGCGAAGGAACACGTCGCAATCGCCCGGCAGCACGAGCAGGAGGGCGATCTGTGCTGCGCGTACTGGGCCTACCAGGCAGCATCCGGGCTCGTCCCGGCCCCTTCGGCGATCGACGCCCGGCAGCGATTGGACGAGATGGGCAAGGACGCGCGGCTCGTGGCCGAGGCCGAAGCCTGCCGCAACGTGCGATGGTGCCTCGCGCAGTTCGAGCGGGCCAGCAAGCTGGAGAGGACCTGGCCGCGCAAAGCCAAGGAGATCTACGAGGAAATCGTCCGCCGCGCCCCGCGCGACAGCGGCGTCTTCTCGTCGGCCAAGAAGCAATACGACGCTCTGCCATAGCCGTTGGGCTGGGTGCTTGTCCCCGTCAACCAAGGGCACCCGGCCGGCGGAGTCTCGGGAACGGCCGCCGTAATTCTTGGTTGCGTCCTGGGTTTGTCAAGGACTGCGCTGTGGCAAGGTCTCCGGACCTTGCCACGCCGCCGGACCGAAGGTCTCCCCAGCGCGACCGCGAGACCTTCGGTCGCCCCGCTGTGGCGTGATCCGGAGACCACGCCACAGCGCGGTGATACATCGTTGCGGTCTCCGTCGTCGGCTGGCAGAATAGCGGACCAAGCTGCCGGGGTCTTCCTACCTGCCCGGCAGACGCCGCAACGGAGAATCGTACCATGAAATGGTCCGTGCCGTTGGTTGTCGCAACGATGTTCGCCGTCGTTGGCGGAAAGGCTGTTTACGCGGCAGAAAGCGAAGCCCGGGCGTACTTCCCTCCCCCGGAATCGCAGGGAGGCTGGCGCAAACTGGAACGTCCGGACGACATCCGCCGGCTGGCCGGCATGGATCCCGAGAAGCTGGCCGGCTTCAGGCAATGGCTGCTGGCAAGCGACCGGCGCGATTTCGCCGCGGTCGTCATCCGCAACGGGTACATCGCGCTCGAGGTCGAGCGCGGCAACAGCGCCAAGACCGACGCCCGCCGCGTGGCGTCGGTGTCGAAGGCCGTCTGCGCGACCGTCCTGGCGATCGCGTCCGAACAGAGCCAAGAGGGCCGAACGCCCAAGAAGATGAAGTTCGACGACCCGGCGTTCGATTTCATCCCCTGGGCGCAGCCGCTGAGCGATCCGCGCAAGGCGAAGATCACGGTCAAGCAACTGTTCAACCACACGTCGGGCCTCTGTCCGGAGGCCACCGGCGCGCCGAACGACGGCACGTGGGAGTACGTGCTCGGCCGCAGCGGCGACCCGCGCACGGCGAAGCTCGCGTTCGACCCCGGCACGGCATGCGGCTACTCGACGCACGCCTTCCACCACGCCTCGCTGGTCTGCGAGACGGTGACGGGCAAGCCCTACGACCGATTCGCCATCGAGGCCCTGTTCGAGCCGTTGGGCATCGAGCACTGGTGGTTTCAGTACTTCGACGGCGGCGCAGGGATCGGGCGGCATCCGACGCACGGACTGGGCATGCCTGCCCGCGACCTGGCCCGTATCGCCTACTGCATGCTCCGCGAGGGGCGCTGGAAGGAGAAGCAAGTGGTTCCGCGGTGGTTTGTCGCCCAGACCGCGGCCCCGACGCACGAGGTGCGCACGCCGGAAATGCGCTTCAAACTCGACGCGCAGACGTTTTCGCACGGTTGGCAGCTTCCGGCGCGGCTCACGGGCGAGGCGGGCCGCGCGTGCAAGGGCATCCCCGCCGACGCCCGCTACAAGCCCGGCTCGGGCGGCCAACTCGTTGCCTTCGTGCCCAGCCTCGACCTGGTCGTGACGCGCCAGACGGGTAGCAGCGGCCCCTGGGAGTACGAAGAGTGCTTGCGCCGGGCCTGCGAGGCCGTGCTCGCACAGGCCCCGTGAATCGAGTCGCTCGCTCAGTCCGTCCCCGGGCGAGCACTCCGGTCGAATGCCGTGGTCGCTTCCGCCGTCTGCGAAATCAGACAGCGATCGGCCACCGTGAGATTACCCAGTTCTGCCGGGCAGGGCACGGTCGCCGCGATCCGGCCTGTGGCCAAGTCGATGCGAAGGATCCGGCCCCCGGCGATCGGCAGATCGTAGCGATCGCCGCACCAGAGGCCGCGCCCGGCAGGAACCGTCTTCTCGGGAAGCGGCGTCGCCCGCGCCGGCCACGCGGGCCGGCCGTTCTCCAGGCGCCAGGCCACGACCTCGCGCGACCCGACGAGAATCACGTTGCCCTTGTGGACGCAGGCCACGTAGAGCATCGATCCGGCGCCGGTCGCCCAGAGCGGCCTGCCCGAGAACAGATCGAGGCAGTGCAACTGGTCGGAATCGAACGGGGTGACGAGCACGCGCCCTTCGGCGATCGTCGCGGCCGAATCGGTCCAAAGGCTTTCCGAAGGAGGCGAGTCGCCGGGACCGGCCGGCTTGGGTGGCGGCGCCAAGGGATCGGTGCGGCGGTAGGCGTATCCCCAGAGGATCGACCGCGTCGACGCGTCGACGCCCACGACTACGCCCGCCGAAGTCGGGCAGACGATCACGCCGTCGGCCAGCGAGGGCGACGCGCCGGACAATCGCCGCACCGGGTCCTGAAGCGCGCCGTCGCGGGGATGAGCGATGGGGATCCACCAGACCAGCCGGCCTGTCGCGGCATCGAGCGCGGCCAGCCAGATCACCCCCCGACGCTCGACCAGGGCGTACAGGCGTCCCGCCTCCGGCAACGGCGCGCCGAGGAAGAACGCACCGGCCAGCTTCGGCTCGGCCCCTCCCTGTTCGCCGCCGGCGGTCCACGCGGTCCGGCCGTCGCCCAGTTCCAGCGCCACGAGCCGGTTGGGCAGTTCCGACGGGTCGACGAACGCGGCCAGGGGCGATGCGGGCGCGGCCGGCTTCGTGCGAGACGGGCCCTCGATCGGCTCGACGACGAACACCCGGCGGCCGTCGCCGGCCAGTTGGCCATAGCCGGCGTCCTCGGCGACGCGTTCGAGCAGTTCGGCGGCGCCAAACGGCCCGGCTCGGTCCGGCGTGTTCCCCAAGCGCGGGGCCGCGGTTTGCGCCCGGTGTTCCCATCGCTGCCGGCCCGTGGCCGCGTCGAGCGCCAGCACACGCCACGGCGTGCGCGTCACCACGATGCCATCGAGCACGATCGGATGGACCACCGGCAGGCGCGCGGTTCCCTCGGACCAGGCCTGTTGCTGGATCGACTGAAGCAGGCGGAGATCGCCGGGGTCTTCGACCGATTGCACGCGCCATCGCTGCGGGCCCGCAACGCCACCCGCCGCCGCCTGCGCGTTCCGTGCCGCGTTGCCGCGAAACAGGGGCCACTGGTGCGCCGCGGCCGGCCGGGACCGCGGCTCTGCCGGAAACTGCTCGCCGATCCAGGCCAGGATCTCCGCGGTGTTCCGCGCGGAGAATTCGCGCGGGCCAAGGCGAACTCGCATCCCCTCGGTATGCCGGGCGAGCGAATCGATTGCCAGCCGGGCCCGGCGCTGGTCGCCGAGCAGGTGCCACGCGATGGCCGCCAGCAGGCAGCGTTCGGGCTCATCGGGCGCGGCATCGGGCAACTCGTCCAGGCGTGAAAGCCGGAAAAGGGCCTCGCGCGGACTGCCGCGGTCGAGAGCGTCGCGGGCCAACAGCAGCGTCGCCTCACGCCCGGCGCGCGTGAAGCACCACCGGCCGGCCACCCCGGCCACTGCCTGCCGGTCGCCATGCGCCGCGGCCTCGGTCAGGGCCGCCCGGGCCTGGGCGCCGAATTGCACCTCGTACGACTGTCGGGCCTCGGCGGGCATGGCCGCGAAGAGACGGGCCGCCTCGTGCCGGACCGTGCGCGGGCTGCCGCCGGGAGCGTTTCCCTCGGTCGGCAGAAAGCCGTCGTCGCCGTCCAGCACGGCCTGGATTCCCGCAACGGCCTCGCGCAACCGGCCCTCGGACACTGCCTGGCGGGCTTTCGCGAGCCGCTCTTGCACTTCCCGCGGGGCCTTGGCGAGCACGTCGTCGGCCACGCGCAGGTCGGGTCGCCCGGTGGGACGGCTGAAGATCGGCACGCCGAGCTGGACCAGCGGGCACGGCAAACCGTCCTCAGCCCGCACCGCGCCGCGCCAAGGCGCCAGCCCGCAATTCCAGACGATCAGGGCGACGATCCCGAGAACGCCGCGAAAACTCGTTGCACCAGGAGTATTCGGTGCAGTACGAAGCGGCACGGGTTCGTGAGCCAGCCACGGGGCATTCACACAGGCACCTTCGTCACGGGCGGGCCGCGCTGGGCCAGGGCCTCGTCGATCAGGGCGAGTTGCTCGGAACTCAGTCGCCAGGAGGCGGCGCGGGCGGTTTCGCGGATCTGGTCCGGACGCTTAGCCCCACACAGCGCGGCGGTAATGCCCGGACGGTGGATCGTCCAGTTGACGACCAGTTCGGCGACCGTGTGCCCGGAGATCGCGGCAATCTCGCGCAGCCGTTCGACCAAGGCCAGGTTCTTCCGGTACTCGTCACCCTGGAACATGGGGTACTTGCGGCGGCTGTCGCCCGCGAAGGTCTCGTCGCCCCGGAGTTTGCCGGCCAAGAGCCCCTTCATCAGCGGCCAGTAAACCAGCACGGCCACGTGGTGCGCCATGCACCACGGCAGCGCGTCGTGTTCGATTTCGCGCTGGAGCATGTTGTAGGGGGGCTGGAACGCGGCCAGGGGGCAAACCGAGGCGAACTCCTCGAGCTGGGCGAGACTCACGTTCGATACGCCGATCGCGCGCGTCTTTCCCTCTTCCATCAACTTGCGCAGCGCGGCGG
>JANLFZ010000224.1:8581-9807 GCA_024653385.1 Thermoguttaceae bacterium
ACCCCAAGGTCCCCCTGGCGGAATCGGCCGCCAGGGGGACCTTGGGGTCTGGGGCGTGCAGGTACAGCAGGTCGACGCAATCGGTGGCCAATCGCCGCAAGCTTTCTTCGCACTGGCGGCGAAGCGTGGCAGGCCGGCCGTCCTTGACCTGCTGGCGGTTCGCGTCCCACGAAATGCCCGCCTTGGTCGCGAGCACCATCTCGTGGCGCCGCCGGCCCAACGCCCGGGCAATGAGTCGCTCGCTCTCGCCGTCCCAGCCGTAGCAGAACGCCGTATCGAGGTGGTTGATCCCCAAGTCGAAGCACGCGCGGAGCGTGGCGATGCTATCGGCGTCGTTGGCCCCGGGGCTGGTCAGCCCGGCCATCGGCCAGCATCCCAGGGCGATCGGCGCGATCTGGATACCCGTCGTGCCCAGCGGTCGGAGTTCCATGGTCATGTTACGTGAAGTCCTCGAGTCGGGCGTAGTTCTTGGCGTCCAGCAGGTTCTCGTTGTAGGGCGCCTGGCCGCCGGCCCGCTCGAGGATGTCGCGATCGAGGTACAGCTCGTTGTGGGGTTTGAATCCCGGGACCGTCAGCACGTTGACGAAGACGTCGAGTCCCCGATGGCCCGTTCCGGGCGGGATGAACACGAACATGCCGGGCTCCAAGGGAACCTGCTCGTAGCGGCGCAGGTCGCCGAGGTCGGGGAACGCCACGAGCCAGGCCTTGCGGTCCGACGTATTCAGCCGGTAGGTCTGGGGGTCGAGCACGAGGTACATCTCGGTCTGCGGCGTGCCCCCGATGGCCGGCCGGAGCGGATGGAAGTGGCTGGGCGACGTTTCCTTGGGGATATTCACCACGTGGCTGTTGACCCAGTTCAACCCGTCGCCCAACTCGCCCGGACCGTTGACGTACCACGTCAGCGGCAGCCTGCGGAAGGGGTCGAAGTGCGGGTTGCACCCGCCCGCCGTGTCGAGCAGGAACCGCAAACGCCGCACGGTCGAGACGTGGCTTGTGGCGCGGGCGGGGTTCTCGATGGCCAGACACTGGAACCGCCCGCGGACCCGCACCTCGTCGCCGCCGCAGGCGATGATCTGATCGCCGGCGAGGATCGGCTCGAACGAATCGACCTGTTTGGTCGAGTAGCCGTGTTGGCGGTAGCAGCCAAAAAGCGAGGCGATGGCCTGCTCGACGGTCGCGTCGCTCGACCACGGCCGGGGCGTCTGTTCGAGCTTCCAGAGATCGCC
>JANLFZ010000225.1:0-223 GCA_024653385.1 Thermoguttaceae bacterium
TTCGCTACGCGGGCGACATCGTGGTCGAGCTGTCGGGCGGGCCGGCCGGCGGCGGCAAGTTCATCGGCGAAAAGGGCTCGGTGACGATCGACCGGGGCAAGTGCTCGTCCGACCCGCCGGAAATCGCCAAGGAGCCGATCGCTTCCGGCGAGGTCCATCTCTACAAGAGCGACAATCACATGAAGAACTGGCTCGACTGCATCAAGTCGCGCCAGCGTCCGGT
>JANLFZ010000225.1:233-1669 GCA_024653385.1 Thermoguttaceae bacterium
AGATCGGCCATCGCTCGGCCACGGTGTGCCACCTGGGGAACATCGCGCGGTGGGTGGGGCGGCGCCTGCGTTGGGACCCGGTGAAGGAGGTTTTCCCCGACGACCCCGAGGCCAACGCCTACCTCGACCGCCCGCGCCGCAAGGGATATGAACTGCCCGAGAAGGTGTAGGCGCGCGAGCAAGAGGTGCCATTTGTTCCTGGCACCCTTTGGTGGTGCTCGCTAAGGTGGGCTCTACCCAAATTACGTATTTCGGGGAACGCCAAGAATCGCTAAAGTCCGCGGGGAGGCCGCTGCGCACGAACCCTAGGCGCTAGCGAGGGCCGTCGGGCGCGCGGTCTGGCCCTTGGGCCCTCGCTTGCGCTTCGGGTTAGTATGGGGCACCAAGGAATCGTTCGGGCTAAGTACCAGCCATGTCGAGTACCCCAAAACCCACCGCCCACGCTACCGTACCCCCAAGTGGATGGGATCGCGCCCTAGGCGGGGTGGCCGAGTGGATCGCCGACTTGGGCGGGGTGGTCATGAATTGGATCACCGGCCTGGGCGATATTTCGCTCTTTATCCTTCGCACGTTTCAGTGGTTGTTGACGCGGCTACCACGCAAAGAGACCATTTTGCCCTGCTTCTACCAGATCGGGGTGATGAGCCTGCCGGTCATCGCATTGACCGGCACGTTCATTGGCATGGTGCTGGCCGTGCAAAGTTACGCCCAGTTCCGTACGTTGGGGTTGGAGACCCGGCTGGGGGCGGTCATCAACATGTCCTTGGTGCGAGAGCTGGGGCCCGTGCTGGCTGCCACCATGCTGGCGGGTCGGGTAGGCAGTGCGATGGCTGCGGAGCTGGGTACCATGCGGGTCACCGAGCAGATCGATGCCTTGGCCAGCATGGGCGCCAATCCGATCCACTACCTGGTCGTGCCGAGGTTCCTGGGATGCCTGGTGTTGATTCCGACGCTGACCATCATGGCCGACTTCATGGGGGTGGTCGGTGCGTTCTTCTACAGCACCACGGTCTGTGGAATCGACTCGGAGCATTACTTGGAGAACTCGGCCCGCTATGTCGGGGTATTCGATCTATTCGGGGGGGTATTTAAGAGCCTGTTTTTCGGTGCGGCGATTGCCCTGATCGCGTGCCACCGCGGGTTCAATTGCGATCCCGGCGCCGAGGGGGTGGGCCGCGCGGCCACATCGGCCTTCGTCCAGTCGTTCGTGGTGATTCTTGTGCTCGATCTCATCTTGGGCATCTTCCTCGACTCGATGTATGCGGTTCTCTGGCCGGAAGGCCCCTCGATCTTCTGACCATGTCGGAAAGGGTTTCCAACGATGACGTTTCGGCCGGCCCGCTGGTGCGGGTGGAGCGGCTGGCGGTCCACTTTGGAAGGCAGCCGGTGCTGCGCGAAATCAACCTGTCGCTTCGGCGTGGCGAGACGCTGGCGGT
>JANLFZ010000225.1:1679-4727 GCA_024653385.1 Thermoguttaceae bacterium
GTGATCGGCGAAAGCGGTTGCGGCAAGACCGTGTTCCTGAAGACGATCGTGGCCCTCCAGCGTCCTACCCGGGGTGCGGTCTATTTCGACGGCCGGGACCTCTCGAAACTGAAAGAGCGCGAATTGAGCCAGGTGCGGACCCGGTTCGGATTCGTATTCCAGCAGGCGGCGTTGTTCGACAGCATGACGATTGCCCAGAACGTGGCCTTTCCGCTGCGTCAGCACTCGCGGCGGCCGGAGTCCGAGATTCAAGAGATCGTTCGCGCCCGGCTGGCCGAGGTCGGCTTGCCCGAAAACGTGCTCGGCAAGAAGCCGGCCGAGCTGTCGGGGGGAATGCGCAAGCGTGTGGGACTGGCTCGGGCGCTGGCCTTGGAGCCTGAGTTGATGCTCTACGACGAGCCGACGACAGGGCTGGACCCCATCATGAGCGACGTGATCAACGAACTGATCCTGCGAACCCGGCGGCGCCATCCGGTGACCAGCATCGTGGTCACCCACGACATGCGCACGACGAAGAAGGTGGCCGATCGGGTGGTGATGCTCTACCCGCTGGGCCGGCTCCGCAGGGACGAATCGCAGGTGATCTACGACGGGCCACCGGAAGGGCTCGACGAAGCCGCCGATCCCCGCGTGCGCCAGTTCGTCGCGGGCGAGGCCGGAGAACGGCTCATCGAGCTTCAGCAACTCAACGGGAGTTGACGATGGACGAACGGGTGATCCAGTTCCGCGTGGGGGTGATGGTCCTGGCCACGCTGATCATCACCGTGATCCTCGTCTGGATGTTTGGCCAGGGGTCGTCGCGGGCCGTGAGGGGTCTGCTGCCGGGCAAGCGGCCCTACACCGTCTTCATCCGTTTTCCCGAGGCCCCTGGCGTCAACACCGACACGCCGATCCGCAAGAGCGGCATCGTGATCGGGCGCGTGGTGAGCGTCGACTTCGCCGATCCCCAGTACCAGCGCGAGGTGTTGGTCAAGGCCGCGATCGACCGCGACCGCAAGCTCTTCACCGACGAAGAGTGCCAATTGGTGCGGACCGTGGTGGGCGATTCGCGCCTGGAGATCGTGGCCAAGCGGCGCGGCGGGCCGCCCGCCGAAACCGTCCAACCCAACGGCGAAATTGCCGGCACGGTGATTTCCGACCCCGTGCAGGTGGTCGGAAAGCTCGAAGGAGACCTGCGCGAAACGATCCGATCGGTGGGGGACGCCAGCGACGAGCTGCGGAAATTCGTCAAGAGCGTCAACGACATGTTCGGCGCCGAGGGCGACCTGCCCCAACGCCGCGTGCAGCTCAACGAGTTGCTCAGCGAAACCCGCGACACGCTCAAGACCATCCGCACCGCCGCCGAGAGCGCCAATGCGCTGTTGGGCGGCGGGCCCGACGGCGACTCCCAGATCCGCGATACCCTCCGGCGCATTCCGGGGCTGGTCGACAAGCTCAACACCACGCTGACGTCGGTCGACGGCGCGGTCCGCTCGATGGACGAGACCATGCTCTCGGCACGCAAGAACCTCGATAACCTCCAGCGATTCACGGGCCCCTTGGGCGACCGCGGCAGCGAGATCGCCCAAGGGCTCTCCAACGTCACCACCAACTTCGACGCCCTCGTCGGCGAGATACGGACGCTCACGGCCCGGCTGAACAACCAGGACGGCTCGCTGGGCAAGCTGATCCACGACCCGTCGCTTTACAACAATCTGAACCGCGCGGCGGAGAACATCCAGGAGATCAGCCTGCGGCTGCGGCCGATCGTCGAGGACGTGCGCGTGTTCACCGACAAGATCGCGCGCCACCCCGACGACCTGATCAGCATCCGCGGCGCCTTGCAGCAAAAGCCGGGGACCAAGTGGTGAGCCTCGGCGGCGGGGCTGCGAGGCGACGCAGCCCGACCTACGACAGCGTGGCCGCCACCACGGCCTCGGGCGCCAGGCGGCGCTCGGCCCGTTGGGTGTCCAGCGTCAGTTGCATCGTGACGCTCCAGCGGCCGTCGGCGTCGGGTTCGACGATCCAGTGCGGATGGACCACCACCGACTGGTGGACCAGCTCGAAGCCGCCTTCCGAGTTGCTGACGGTTTCGATCGGGAACGTCCAGAAGCTGGTGGGCTTGGACATCGACAGCCGGGCGTCGATTCCCAACCACTCGTCGACCAGCCCCAGCCCCTCGACGGCGCTCAAGTCCAGTCGCGAGCCGAGCTGGCCGAGACGCTTCTCGCCGAGGTCGTGGAAGTAGCGGTCGTCGGCGCCGGCGGGCAGGCCGGCGAAGTTGAACTCGACGCCGAAGTGCAGTTTCCAGCCTTTGGGGAGCCCTTCGAGCAGGTAGGCGATCTCGAGCACCGAGCGTCCGGCGCTGAGCGTCACGCCCTTGGTCAGCCGGATCGGCGCGCCGAGGGCCTCTCCCTCGCGCACCATGAGCACCTGGATGCGGTCGGGGTTGCGTCGCACGCGGGCCTCGTACGCGCCCAGCACGAAGTCGCCGCGCTCGGCTGCCTGCCCGCCGGCCACCTGGTCGAGCGTGGCGTCGAGATTGTAGAAGTGGTCCACTAGCGACTTGCGGGGATGCCGGTCGTATTGCACCCGCTTGTCCAGTCCTTCTTGCTTGCAGACGACCACGTCGTGGATGCTTCGGGCCTCGCCGTTTCCGGTGCAACGGCCCGACAGGACCTTGGCGTGATAGGCCTCGGGTCGCCGGGCGAGCGTGGCCAGCAGATTGTGGCGGATGGCGCGCACGTCGAGTTCGTACATCTGCCCGCCCGCGCCCGGCGCCAAGAGGGCGAGCACCTTGTCGTTGGCCAGTTGCACCTCGTGGCGGCCGTCGAAGTTGAAGTCTTCGGCGCGGGCCTCGACCCAGGGGGCTTGCCGCCCCAGTTCCTGGTCGAGGGCCTCCTCCGCGGCGATCAGGTGGTGGTAGATCGCGTTGCGCAGGTGCGGCAGATAAATCCCGCCGAACGCCCCGTGCCAATACCCGCAATTGCACTGGGCCCGGTACAGTTCGGTGCGGGCCTGGTCCATCAGCTCGCCGCGATGGCCCTCGTCGCCGGCCTGGGCCACGCG
>JANLFZ010000225.1:4737-9782 GCA_024653385.1 Thermoguttaceae bacterium
CGGCTGACGGCCATCATGCGCGAGTACATTTCGTCGGCCTCGGGGTACTTGACCCGGAAGTTCCGCCAATAGCCGGCCCGGAAGAACCGCCGGATCGAGGGCCAGCGCGGGTCGTGCTCCATCGCCCGCACCACCCGCTCGTACTCGATCTGCTGCTCGGCCGGCAACGCCCACTCGGTCATTTCCCGGTAGCTGCTGTCGGGCAGGTAGATCTTGCCGAGCGGCCGGACATTGTCGGCGGCCTCGGCCAGCGTGGTCACCTGAAGCCAGCTCGCGTTGGCGGCCAGCGCGCCGAAAAACCGCTCGAGCCACCCGTCGGTGTACACGTGCTTCTTGGTCTGCGGCCAGGTGCCGAACTTCTCGCCGTCGTCGCCGAACACGACCACGGCGTCGGACTGCTGATCGGCGATGCGGCTGAGGTAGTCGATGGTTTGCTGCGGGTCGGCGAAGGGAATCCAGTAGCGCAACGGTTCACTGCCTGGAAACACGGCCATCACGCGGCCGTCGTCCTCGGTCAAGTAGTACCCGTGCAGTTGTTCCTCGGCCAGCCCGGCGTTCTTGAAGTGAAAGTCGTCGAGTACCGTGTACTCGATGCCGGCCTCCACGAGATCCCGCACGTAGGTCTGCTCCCAGACCCGTTCGGGCACCCACATGCCGCGCACCCGGGTCTGAAGTCGGTCCTCGAGCCAGCGGGAGTAGGTCCGGATCTGGCCGATCCGGTCGCGCGACGGGAGCATCGCCAAGATCGGCTCGTAGAACGCCCCGCCGAGGATCTCCATCTGACCGCGAGAGACCATCTCGCCCAGCCGGTCTACGTAATCCGGGTGGTTTGCATTCAGCCACTCCATGAGGCTGCCGCTGACGTGCATCGAGACCTTCAGGCCGGAGTATCGGCTGAGAACATCGAGAAACGGCTGGTAGCTATCTTGGAAGGCGTTCTCGAAAACGTGCTCAAAATTGCCGACGGGCTGGTGGTTGTGTAGAACCAGGACAAGACGGATGTGTTTCGAGGTCATTGTGGCGTTGTTTTGGCGGTACGCGATGGTCTGCTGGCGGTCGATCTGCTCTTCGCGACAGTCTTCTTTTGCCCCACGCAACTAGCTTTCTACATCGGCATATACGACCTAGATTATCCAGTCTCCCTGGTCAGAAAAGTCTTTGATTGGTGGCGATCCGGTGCCACCTCACGAAGCAAGGCAGCGGCCTGTTCAGGTGCCACCGGATTAATGTGAAAGCCGGCACCCCATTCGAATCCCGCAACCCCCGTGACGCGGGGCATGATCTCGATGTGCCAGTGGTAGTGCGCAAGGTGCTGGACGTCAAACGGAGCCGTGTGAACCACGTAATTGTAGGCCGGTGGTTCCAGCACGGTCTCGATTTTACCCAAGACCTGTTTCATGACACCGGCAAGCTCTTCGATCTCGGCGTTTCCGATATCCTCGTAGTGGCTGGCGTGCCGGGCCGGTACGACCCAAGTTTCGAATGGGAAACGACTTGCAAACGGTTCGAAGGCGACGAACCGCGGCGTCTTGAGGACGACCCGACATGGCGATGCCAGCTCCTGGCCGAGCATCTCGCAATAGACGCAGTTTCCCCGATCGCGATAGAACGCCAAGGATCCGGCGATCTCCTCTTGCACCGATACAGGCACGACGGGCGTTGCAATGAGTTGGCTGTGGAGATGTTCGAGCGAGGCCCCGGCAGCCGCCCCCACGTTCTTGAAGATCAGCCCGTACGCCAGACGGCCATCCTGACGCAAGGCGTCCAGCCGATCGCGGTACACGGCCAGCACCTCGCGCAGCTCCTTTTCGGCAAGTTCTGATGTCGTGACGATGTGTCGGGGGCTCTCGACAATCACCTCGTGGGCGCCCACGCCGTCCATCGCCTTGTACAAGCCGTCTTGATGTTGGTGAGGGTCTCCCTCCAAGACCAACGCCGGGTATTTGTTGCCGACGACGCGAATCCGCCAGCCTTCTCGGTTTCTCTGGGTTCCCGAGGCTCGGCACGCCGTGATTTCATCGGGCGTCAGATGCTCGTTCCCCTCGCAGAAGGGGCAAGGGCGTTTCCTCTGGGCTTGAAACGCGGCCGTATAGTCTTGGGGCCGGTTCGCGCGGTTCTCTGCGATGATCACCCAACGGCCCACGATCGGGTCTTTGCGCAGGTCGGGCATGGAGATTCAGTTGGTTCCGGGCGCGTCGAAACGATGGATTCTAGTGGACGTGTCGCCGGACGACCAGCCGAATCATACGGCCCCTGGACCGCGGAAGCCGTCGTCGATCTGGATGGCCTCGGACGCGGGCACGACAAAGATCTTGCCATCGCCGATCGTGCCTTCGCGCCCCGTTCGCGCCACCTGGGCGATGCAATCCACGGTGCGTTCCAGGAAGTCGTCGTTGACGATGATTTCCAGGCAGACCTTGCGAAGCAACCGGGCCGTGTACTCGTGGCCTCGGTACATTTCCGTCCGACCGCGCTGGCGTCCAAACCCTTGGGCATCGCACACGGTCATGCGCGTGACCTCGATTTTTTCCAAGGCCTCGCGGACCGCCTTGAGCTTGGTCGGCTGGATGATGGCGATGACCAGTTTCACGCGATGCCCTCCCAACGAGGATTGCAAGCGGCGCGGGGCCCGCTTCCCCAAGAATACCCAACGGGGGCCGCCAAGGGTAGGGTACGGGCAGTCGTTCACCTCGCCATGCCGGCGAGAATACCTCGTGGGCTCGGGGGCCCGGCTTCTAGCCCAGGCTACGCGGTTCGACGGCCCGAACGCCGTCCCACGCCAGGGGGGGGTCATTGCCTCGGCGGTCTGGCCATCAGTTCCTCGATCAGGTCGGCCATTTCCTCGGCCGATGGCTTGGGCATCACGAGGTAGTGATCCGGATGATCCACCTTGGCGTTCCAGATGCACTTTCCATCAGGCAGCCGTTCCACTCTGCCGACCGATTCGACGGTGAACAACTGCGGTCGAGCAATGAAGAGCACGGCCACCTGGTCCCAACTCGATCGGCCGGACTGAAGCGCAGTCTTGTCTCCCCAGAGCCGGTAGGCCTCGCGCACGGGATTCGACGCCGGGGTCTTGGGAAGCAACCGATGGCCGGTCTTGATTTCGGCGCCGGCAGGCGAGACGTAGAAGGGCCGAGGCCATTTGTCCAGGAGTTCCTGAGCATATCGCGCCATGCCCATCGCCTCGAAATTCCAGCCGCCCAAGCCCATGGCCACCCACCGATCCACCTTGGTCCGCACCAGCGCCTCGCCCTGAGGATCGCGGAGCAGATGAACCAGTCCGTGCGGGTGTCCCACCGTGCAGATCGTCACCCGGCCGTCCGGCTGGGACTCCAGCAGCGATCGATAGACGGTCACCAGGTCGGGGGCCTGATCCACCACGTCATGCCCGAACAGCCGCGTGTCGGTTGCGATCCGCTTCGTATACGAGTCCCGAGGATCGCCCACATCCGTCCCCTGATACTGCCCCAGCGGGAGATTTCCTCGACCGTAGTAGGTGTTGATCGCGTCGCAGGTGCCCACGCCGTAACGGTTTCTGCCGCTGCTGAAGATCACGCCCAGGATTTCCAACTCGCCGGCGTCGGCAAGGGCGTGCAACACGGCCAAGGCCCCCGCATCGTCGCAGTCGGAGCCCATGTCCGTGTCGAAGATCACGCGCGGCCGGAGCGGCGATGGCTTGGTCTCCGCGGCGCTGGCGGCGTTCGCCATCGAGCCGATGCAGATCCCCAGCAACGCGATCCAGCGAAGTCGCGCCATCATGGATTGGCCCTCCAGTTGTCGACCCACGCGGTTTTCCGCCGATCATGCATCCATGAGCCAGCGTGCCACGTCTTTGGCCCAGTACGTGAGGATGATGGACGCCCCGGCGCGGCGAATCGCGGTGAGGCTCTCCATGGCGGCGGCTTTCTCGTCGAGCCAGCCGAGCCGGGCGGCGGCCTTGACCATGCTGAACTCGCCCGAGACGTTGTACGCGGCCACCGGCACCCCGGGGAACCGGTCGCGCACCTGGCGGATGATATCGAGGTAGGCCAGCGCCGGCTTGACCATGACCAGGTCGGCGCCCTCGGCCAAGTCGAGTTCGACTTCGCGGAGCGCCTGGCCCGGCGGCGCCGCGGGGTCCATCTGGTAGCTCCGACGGTCGCCGAATCGCGGGGCGCTTTCAGCGGCCTCGCGGAACGGACCGTAGAACGAACTGGCGTACTTGGCCGCGTAGCTGAGGATCGGCACGTGGGAAAAGCCCGCCGCGTCGAGCCGCCGGCGGATGGCGCGGACCATGCCGTCCATCATGCCGCTGGGGGCGACCACGTCGGCGCCGGCCTGGGCGTGCGCGAGGGCCTGGTACCCGAGCATCTCGAGCGTCCGGTCGTTGTCGACGTCGACGCGTCCGCCCGTCGACCCCAGCGCCCCGCAATGCCCGTGGTCGGTGTATTCGCAGAAGCAGACGTCGGTGATCACGAGCACATCCGGGGCCGTGGCCTTGACGACGCGCACGGCTTCGGGAATGATCCCCAGGTTGCTCATCGCATCGCTGCCGAACGGGTCCTTGGCGGCGGGAATGCCGAATAGCAGCACGCCGCCCAGCCCCAGACCGGCAATCTGCCCGATTTCTTCGGCCAGTTCATCGGGCGAGAGCTGGAAATGTCCCGGCATCGAGGCGATCTCCTGCCGGACGCCCTGCCCGGGACGCACAAACAGCGGGAGAATCAGGTTGGCCGTCGAAAACGTCGTTTCTCGCACGAGGCGCCGAACGCCCGGGTGATAGCGCAGCCGGCGCAGCCGGGTGGTGGGGAATCCGGGGACCGAAGGAGCGTCGTCAGGGCGCATCGCGGATGGCTCTCCGTTGTGGCTAGGGCTTTGGCTTCGGGGTCGCGTCGGGCGGGGGCGTGGCGGCGAGTCCCTCGCGGGCTCGGCGCACCACGTCGGCGGCCCAACTCTTGTCCTGGTACAACTGGATCACGGCATTCCAAATGGCTCGGGCCTTGGCCGGATCCGTGGCGCGCAGTTCCTCGGCCCGCTGGAGCCGCACTTCCAACTCGCTGATG
>JANLFZ010000226.1:0-5541 GCA_024653385.1 Thermoguttaceae bacterium
CTCTCGAGGACCGAGTCGGGAAGCGGATTGCCGGTTCGCTGCATGACATCAATGCCCGCCTCCTGCACATCCCAGCGGATTTTCACGCCGGTGGCATCCACACACCGCCGGGCCGCTTCGGCCAACTCGGGCCCCGTTCCATCGCCAGTAATCAACGTCACTTCATGAGGCATGATTCGCTCGTCGCTTGATGACTGTCGCTGCCAAGAGTATCTGCAAAGCGTATCAGCCTGCGGTCTTGCGGTCAAAGGGATGGTACTTTCCAGGGGACCGGATTAACCCGCCAGGATGCACGCCCCGCTGGAGCGCTGGAGCGGCATGCATCCCGGCGAGGTTGACCTGTTTGGCGTCGGGTGTATAATCAGCGGCACTCGGAGCATTAGGTTCTAACCGCCCGAGGTCCCTCCAGGGGGATGCTCGACGGCAAATGGAGTTGCCGGGTCGTGGCGAACCGATGTGAAACGGACTTTGCGCATCTTGCCACACGGGAGCGGACGGTGTCGTTTGGGGCCTCGCAGGATACGAAAGAGCTGGTCCGGCAGGCGATCGACATCGTCGATCTGGTCGGCAAATACTGCCAGCTTCGACGCCAAGGTCGCGGCTATGTAGCGCTGTGTCCCTGGCACGACGACACTCGGCCCAGCCTTCAGGTCAATCCCGAGCGTCAGTCGTGGAAGTGCTGGGTCTGCGACATTGGCGGCGATGTCTTCAGCTTCGTGATGAAGATCGAGGGGGTTTCTTTCCCCGAGGCCCTGGCGATGCTGGCCGACCAGGCGGGCATTCCGTTGAGGCCGGCACGCGGTCCGGGCGCCCCCCAGGACAAACGGGCGCTGTATCAGGCGATGGCGTGGGCCGAGGCGCAGTATCATCAATGCCTGCTGCGCGAGCCCGAGGCCGAGCCGGCGCGGCGTTATCTGGCCGAGCGGGGCATCACGCCCGAGAGCATCGAGAAGTTCCGTCTGGGGTTCTCCCCCAACCGATGGGATTGGATTCTGCGTCGTGCCCAATCGGGGGGGCCTAGCACGCGGATGCTCGAGACGATTGGGCTTTTGGCCCAGGGCATGGAAGGCAAGGCGTACGACCGTTTTCGCGGGCGGGTGCTGTTCCCGATTCGCGATGTGCAAGGCCGTCCGGTGGGGTTGGGCGGTCGGGTGTTGCCCGAGTCCGGCAATACCAGTCCGGCCAAGTACATCAACTCGCCCGAGACCCCCCTGTTTACCAAGAACCGCCTGCTTTACGGCCTGGATCAAGCGCGCGACGCGATCCGCAAGAGCCGCACCGCGATGGTCATGGAGGGCTATACCGACGTGATCGTGGCCCACCAGTTCGGCTTCGAGAACGCGGTGGCGGTGCTCGGGACCGCGTTGGGGTCCGAACACATTCGGCTCTTGAAGCGGTTTACCGACCAGATTCTTCTGGTGCTCGACGGCGACGAGGCGGGCCGCCGCCGCGCCAAGGAGATCCTCGAATTGTTCGTGGCCCAGAACGTCGATTTGCGGGTAGTGGTGCTGCCCGACGATCTGGACCCTTGCGATTTTCTGCTGGCGCACGGGGCCGAGGCCTTTCGCGAGGTGCTGGCCAGTCGTGCGGCCGACGCGTTGGACCACGCGATCCGCATATGGACCGAGGGGGTGGATCTGGCGGCCGATATCCACCGTTCGAGCGAAGTGCTCGACCGGCTGGTGACGATCGTCGCCAAGGCCCCGCGACTCCGGGACGACACGAAGACCGAGTTTCGATTCCGCGAGGAGCGGGTCCTTCAGCGCCTGGCCACGAGTTTCCGCGTCCCGGAGCAGGACGTGCGCCATCGTCTGACCGCGCTGCGCCGGGCCGAACGCGAGCCGGGGTTGCCCAAGGCGACCGTGGCGCCGGGCGATGGCACGCGGCAGGCCGGCGCTCCGGACGGCGCCGCGCGCAAACCGCCTCGCGGCAAGCTCGATCCTTGGCAGCGGGCACTCATGGAACTGCTCGTGCGCCACCCGGAGTGCCTCGCGGCCATCCGGGCCGCGATCCCGCCGCAGGCTTTCGAGCATGAGTATTGCCGCGAGATCTACCTGACGTCGTGCCGGCTGGCCGACGCGGGCGTCCTGCCCGGGTTCGACCGCCTGTTGTTGGAGTTCGACGATCCGGCCGTGAAGAACCTGCTGGTCGAACTGGACGAAGGAGGCGCGGCCAAGGAGGTGACGGACCCTGAACCTGTGTTGGAGGAGTTGATCCGAAGCTACCGCACACGCGAGTTGAACCGGCAGCATCCGGTGATTACCGGGGTGCTCCGGGAAGGGCGTTTGGACGAACGCCAGGAAACCGACCTTCTGCTTCAGCTTCTGGAGCAGGAACGAGCCCGGCGTGGCATTTCCTTGCCCACGGAGGGGCGGGACCACGCTTCGGGCTGATCGGATCCGGCGCCGCGCGCCGCGGCTGGCGTCACGCAGCACCGGCCGATCGAGTGTTTGGACCCAGCGCGCCAGGAGGGCGCGAAAGGAGTCTCTGGTGGACCATCTCGACAAGGATCTTCAGGCCCTGGTGGCCAAGGGCAAGGCGCAAGGGTATCTCACGTACGACGAAGTCATCGAGTATTTGCCCGACGAGGCGGTCAATCCCGACAAGCTCGATAATCTGCTCTGCGCGATCGAAGAGCAGGGCATCGAGCTGACCAACCGCAGCCGCGAGCCGGAGTTTTTCGAGCCGGGCGGGAGGGGATCCTCGAAGACGCCGGCTGAAGACCCCGCCCTGTTCGAGACGCCCGACGAAGCCCAGGCGCGCCTCGTCCCGCCCGAGGAGGTGGCCAAGTGGTCGAGCGATCCGATCCGGCTCTATCTGAGCCAGATGGCCGAGATTCCCCTCCTCACCCGAGAGCAGGAGATTGCCCTGGCCAAGAAGATCGAGGTGGCGCGCAAGCGGTTTCGGCGCACGGTGGTGGGATGCAACCTGGCGATGCGGGCGACCGTCAGCACGCTGACCAAGGTCCACAACGGCCAGTTGCCGTTCGACCGCACGGTGAAGGTCTCGCTGACCGAGCGCCTGACCAAAGAGCAGATCATGGCGCGGATGCCGCACAACCTGAAGACCCTCTCCCATCTCATGGCCGAGAACCGGAAGGACTTCTTGCGCCTGATCAACAAGCGGACTCCGCCCGACGTCAAGGCCGCTGCCCGCAAACGCTTCATCCGCCGGCGGCGGAAGATGCTGATCCTCGTCGAAGAGTTGAGTCTTCGGACGCGGCGGGTCCAGGCGATGATGCGCCAGATGGAGGAGATCCGCGACCGCATGGACTTCATCCGGCAGCGGCTTCGGATGATCGGCGACCGACCGGAGTACCGCGTCGAGCGGGCCAAGCTGCGCCGGGAACTCCGCGAACTGTTGGTCACGACGCAAGACAGCCCCACGGGCCTGCGGCGCCGCTGCGAGCAGATGCGCGAGCAATACCGCGATTACGAAGAAGCCAAGCGGGAACTCTCCGGCGGCAACCTCCGGCTGGTGGTCTCGATCGCCAAGAAATACCGCAATCGGGGGTTGAGCTTCCTCGATCTGATTCAGGAAGGGAACACGGGCCTGATGCGCGCGGTGGACAAATACGAGTACCGCCGCGGGTACAAGTTCTCGACCTACGCCACCTGGTGGATCCGCCAGGCCATTACCCGGGCCATCGCCGACCAGGCCCGCACCATCCGCATTCCGGTCCACATGATTGACGTGCTGAGCCGACTACGGAATACTTCGAAGAGGCTCCTTCAGGAGCTGGGACGCGAGCCCACCGTCGAAGAGACTGCCAGGGCTGCCGACATCAGCCTCGACGAGTGCCGGCGCGTGCTCAACATGGGCAGGCACCCGGTAAGCCTTGACCGACCGGTCGGCGAGAGCGAAGATAGTTGTTTTGGGGAATTCATCGAGGACAGCAGCTCGGAACGGCCCGAAAAGGCCGCCTCCAATGAATTGCTGCGTGAACGGATCGAGAGCTTGCTCAAGACCCTTACGTACCGGGAGCGGGAGATCATCCGGCTCCGATATGGTCTGGGCGACGGGTACACGTACACCCTGGAGGAGGTGGGTCGCATCTTCAAGGTCACCCGCGAGCGTGTCCGGCAAATCGAGGCCAAGGCCGTGCGCAAGCTCCAACATCCCGTGCGCAGCCAGCAACTGGCAGGCTTCCTCGAGCGGGTGGCGGGATGAGAGACACCGCCAGGCCGCCGATCGAAGGGTCGGCGGCCTTTTTTGCTTCTTGGTCCGAAAGGCCTTCCATGTCCATGTCATCGCAAGTCACCGTTGCCACGGAAACCCTCCGTAAGCTCCACCGCGTCCACCAGCAGCTCCGCGACTTGAAAGAGCGGTTGGATCGCGGGCCGCGGATGGCCAAGGCCCATGCCGAGCACGTCGCCCGGCTCGAGGCCCAGGCGGAGGAGGCTCGCGCCAAGGCCAAGAACCTTCGCGTCAGCGTCGACGAGAAGCAGCTTCAGCTCAAGAGCCGCGAGGACGCCGTGGCGCATCGCAAACAACAGTTGCGCGAGGCCAAGAGCAACAAGGAGTACCAAGCGCTCAAGGAACAGATCGCGGCCGACGAAATGACCAACAGCGTTCTGGCCGACGAGATCCTCGAGGGCATGGAGCGGTTGGACGAAGCCGTGGCCCAGGCCAAGGCCGCCGAGGAAGCCCTCGCCAAAGGCCGCATCGACGCCCAAAAGGCTCAAGAGGAGATCGAACGCCAGGCCCCGCTGCTCCAGGACGACCTGGCCCGGTTGACCGAGGAATTGCGCCAGACCGAAGAGGACCTCCCGCCCGACTTCCGGGACGTGTACCAGCGTCTGATCCGTTCCAAGGGCAGCGACGGGCTGGCGCCGATTGCGGGAGAGTTCTGCGGCGGGTGCCATCAGCACGTCCCGCTGAACATGGTCAACGCGCTGAGGCTCGCCAAGCCGGTCTTCTGCCGGTCCTGCGGGAGGTTGCTCTACCTGCCGCAAGAGGATTGACGCAAGCGCCCTGCCTACCGCCGCGCCGACGCGGCGGCATCGCGGCCCGCCGGCCGTGCGGCCTCGCCGTAGAATCGAATCAGCTCGCCGAGGTTGCAGTGCGCGTAAGGCTCGTCGCACGCTGGGCTGGTCTTGCCCGCGTCGGCAAACCACATGTCGAGCGTCTCCGGGGCGAAGATCGCGTTGTGCAGGTTCGACCGCATCGCCACCGGGCGCTTGATGATCTCGATCATCGCGGCCACGTCGATCCGGCCGTAGTGCTCGACCAGCCGCCGGCTGAGGTGCTCGGCGCGGTCCGGGCCCGAAATGAGCACCGTATCGTCGGGCACGTGAGGCAACAGGGGGTGCTGCTCCCCGGGGCGCAGCACGACAAGCTGCTGCGGATTGGCGTGGACGCCGACCATGGCCTTCGACTTGTCGCTGAGCACGTAGTAGTACTCGCACGTCCGCGGTGTCTGGCGGAGGATCGCCAGGGCCTCGTCCACCGTGGCCGCCCGCTCCATCACATCGCGGAGCAGGAAGGTCATGGGCATGCCGTCCCAATCGCCCTCGCCGCGGCCGCCCATCTCGCCCACCG
>JANLFZ010000226.1:5575-9774 GCA_024653385.1 Thermoguttaceae bacterium
TTCATCGCCGTCACCGTGCCCACGAAGCCCGCGTAGCCCAGGCTCATCCACTTGTGGCGTCCCTCGGGCATGAACACCTGGACGGCCGCATAGCCCTGGAGGTTGATATCGCGCATGTAGTCGAGCACCCGGGCGTGGAGCACCCGGCCGCCCTGGCTCGCCTTCCCGCGCACGGCCACGCCGCTGCAATGGAACCGCTCGGGGAAGAGGTTCCCGTAGCGGCCGTCGCGTTGCGGAATGCCCGCCGCGTGCGCCAGCGCGTCGCACTCGGCGAGAAACCGCGGCGGGATGTGCGGCAGGGTGCGCCGCTCGATCTCGGCCATGCGGTCGAGGAACCACTGGCCCGAGTGCAGACTGTCGGCCCCGCCGACCATGTACACCACGCGTTCGACCAGTTTCCGGGCCTTGGCGCCGAGCAGCCGGCCGTGGGCCGCGCCCATCTGCTCCGGCGTGCCGGCCACCAGCAGAACCGTCTTGTTGCCGAGTTGGCACACGAGCCCGTGACCGTCCGGATCGCGGCCGACCACGCGAAGCGGCGGCTCGCCTGCCAGGCCGCTTGCGGCGAGAAAGCACAGTCCCGCGATGAGCCCCGCCGTGCCTGCCCCGAACCAGCGACGTCGAGAAAACGCGGCGTCGAAGATCATTCGAACTGCTCCATGGCGAAATTGAACATGGCCGAGAAGATGCGGTAGAGTTCAACCGAATCGACGTGTTTGGCGGGCACCCCGGCAGGAGGCTCGAACAACTCGGGCCGGGCGATCGTGTCCATCTGCCACACGCGAAACGTGACCGTGCCCTTGGCCCCCGGCACGTCGAAATCAAGCGACGCGGGGGTCGTCCGGTCTTCCTTGAACCGCAGAAGAAATTCTCCCTGGTTGCGCCCCTTGAGCTGAATACGAACCGCCGGACCGGGCTGAATCGAGCGTTCCTCCGTGATGGTCGCCAGCGGCTCGAGGATGTCGGGCGCCAGCACCGCCCCTCCCACCGCGCCGGCCGCGACCTTCAGCCGCATCAGGTATTTGGGGTCGGCAAAGGCCAGCGGGTCGGTGGTCCGGGGCGATGGCACCCTCACCCCCGGCCCCTCTCCCGCTTGCGGGAGAGGGGAGGAAGGTTGGCGTGGCCCCTTTCCCGCTTGCGGGAGAGCGGAGCCCTGGAATACGGCCTTGCCGCCGGAGGCCATCCACGGAAAGGCCCCTTGACCGATCGCCACGTCGCCGACGACCGGGGCCTTCACCTCCAGGCGGAACGTGTAGCCCGGCCCGCGAAGATAGCGCAGCCGGCCTTCGATCGGGTTGTCGCCCTCGGGTCGGACCACGACTTCCAGATCGGCGAAATGGCAGCGTCCCTCGGCCGGCTCCTTCGTGAAAAACGAGATAGCCTGCTGGCCCAGCCCCAGCACCATGGCCACCGGCGTGCGGCGCGGCGCAGCCGGCGCGGGGGGCTTCACTCCCGGCGGCAGGTCCTCGGCGAAGAACTCGACCATGCTCGCCAGGATCTGCGGCAGCGCCGCCAACGCCGTGTAGTGTCCCAGGCCGTCGAGCCAATGGACGCGGCCGGTCATGCCCAACCCATCGGCCAGCTTCTCGGTGCAGGCGCGGGGGATCACTTCATCCTCGGCCGCGTTGATCATCCGCACCTTGCCCTGCCGCGCGCGCTGGCGGAGGCGGTCGGCGCGCCGCAGCGGATCGACGTCGGCCAGGGCGTTTTCGACCTGGGCTTTCTCGTCCGGCGAGAGACGCCGGATCAACTCGCTCAGCTCGCGGGTCTCCCGCGCGTGGTGGATGATCGCCACGAGATCGCCGCCCGCCAGGATCAACAGCGCCCGGTGGATCCTCGGGTCCATCTCGGCCGCCGTGGCGGCCACGATCCCGCCCAGGCTGACCCCGGCGATGCCGATACGGCCCGGATCGACCTCCGGACGCGAGGCCAGCACATCGACGGTGCGCCGCACGTCGGCAAACGCCTGGGACACCGCGGCGACGAACAAGCGGGCATCGCGGGCCATGGCCTCGGGCCCCTCGGGCAAACCCCGCTCCCCATAGTACGGCAGCTTGAACAGAATGGCCGGAATGCCGTGCGAGGCGAGCACCGAGCACGTCATCCGCACCATCTCCATGTTCCCATCGAGGATGTGCAGGAAGATCACGGCCGGGCGTTTGGCCTCTCCGGATCGCAACCCCCGCGGAAGATAATACTCGGCTGGAATCGTGTTGTTCTGCGGCACCGCCGTGACCACCGGCGACGGGTAGGTCATGCGCAGCACCGTGTAGCGGTCTTTTTCGACCCGCGACTCGATACGGTACTCGAACGGCTGGTTGTCGTGCGAGGCCCCGACCCGCACGACCTGGGGAAACCGTTCCTCGGGCCCCGCGGCGCCGGCCGTCGCCGCGTGCCACGCCAACCAGGCCAAAGCTGGCAGGAAAAACCGCGCTGCTCCAGGCAATGTCCGCATCGATGCGTCCCCATCGGTCTCGGATCGTTCCCTCCCGGGCATTGTACCCGGCCGCCGAGGCAGCGGCTATCGTCCCGCCGTCACCTCGTCCAGCGACCGCAACAGCTCGATCCGGTCGAACAGGGCGTCGCCTCCCATCGCCGTGGGGGCAATGCCCGTGACGGTGAACGTGCCGAAGTCCTTCCAGAGATCGCGCGTGACGACGGTCCACTCGCGCGGCGCCTGGGGCGCGACCTCGATCGCCGCCCAGCCCGTGGTGTTCTTTCCCGCATAGTAGCGCCACAGCGGTTTCTGGGCGGGCGGCCACTGACCGTCGCCGGCCAGCTCGATCATTACCCCGTGGCCGCCGAGCGATTTCCAGGCCAGTCGCAAATAGCGGTACTCGCCCGGCTCGGGGTTCTCGACAATGCGGTACTGCCAGCCGGGGATTCGGGCCGAGGACCGCTGCAACGGAACCATGCGCAGCGACACCGCGCCCGCGAAACGCTCGGCCGTGTCGAGCGACGCCTTGCCCTCGCCCTCGTTGAGTAGCGGCAACAAGGCGGGGTCGTCGTCGAACAGCGTCACCGCCGGCGGCGGCACCGGGCCGAACGCCTCGCGCAAGAACGCGATCAGGTCGGCGATGTCTTGCGGCGAGACCTCTTTTTCGAGGTTCTCGGGCATCATCGAGTTCGTCGAGGCGGCCATCACGTCGATGTCCTTGCGCAAGATCGTCTCTTCGGCCGACTGCTCCTTGCGCAGCGTCACGCTCGTGGCCGACTCGGCGGCCAGCACGCCGGTGAAGATCCGGCCGTCCTCGGTGATCACCGTGTACTGGTTGTAGCCGGCCGTGATCTGGTTGCTCGGGTCGAGCACGTCGGAGACGAGCATCTCGTCGGATCGCCGCGTGGTGCTCGACAGGTCGGGCCCCACGACGTACCCCTTGCCCTTGACCTGATGGCACTTCGCGCACTGCTGCTCGTGGACGAGCGCCCCGCGTTTGGGATCGCGCGGTCCTTTGAGCGCGGCGACGTACCGGGCGAGCACGTCCTCGCGGTCCTTGCGCGTGGCCTGGCTGCCCAAGAGGTCCTTGGCCCGTTTGCGAATCGCCGCGTCGGGGTTTTCCAAGAGGTGAATGCGGCGCAGCGCATCGAGTGCCGCGGGAAGGACGACCTTCTTCTCGATCGCGTCGAGCAGCTTCGGCAGCCGGTCCTGGCGCATGAAGATCGCGTCCATGACCGCGGCCTGGGCCTTGGGGGTGTAGCTCGGCCAGTTCGCCAGGAGGATTTCGCCCACCCCGGGGTCGTCGACCGCCGCAAGGGTCTTGACCGCCGCCAACTGCACGTCCAACGGCTGGCGCGGATCGAGCAGCTTCGGCGCCGCGGCGGCCAACTCGGCATACGGCGCGCCGGAAAGCAGAAAGATCGCGGCCACCCGGTCCTCGACCGGGCGCGAGGTGTCCAGGGCCGTCTTTCCGGCGGCGGCCAGCGCGGCCTTCATCGCCTCCGATTCGCGGAGCTTGACCAGCCCGGCGATCGACAGGGCCAACTCGGCGACCTGCGGCTGGGAATCGGCCAAGAGCCGCCGCAGGGCCACTTGTCCGGCGGTGCAGCGCAACTCCTGCTGCTTGCTCCGCTTGAGCCCTTCGGCAAGTCCTTTGAGGCACGCCAGGCGCAGCTCGCCGGCCGCGGGCCCGCGCGCCTCGGCGGCGGCTTGCAGCACGCGGCCAAGCTCCTCGATCGTGGCCGCGCGGCACAACGACGAGGAG
>JANLFZ010000227.1:0-1040 GCA_024653385.1 Thermoguttaceae bacterium
CCCTCGTCGTCATCGACCTCCATCGCGGCAGGCGACGCCGGGTCCGGGCGATTGTCGACTTCTGGCTTGGGTTCGGACGGCGGGGCCTTGGGCGAGGGCTTTTCGTCGCCGGCTTGGACAGGCGCGGCCGGCTTGACCGGTGCCGGCGGCGCGGTTTGGGCAAGCATGGCGGGTCGGGCCTCGGGCAGAGCGATCGCGGGACGCCCGCCCCCGCGGATCGTCGCCAACTGCTCGAGCACGGCGGGATCGACATCCTTGGAGACGAAACGGACCGAACCGTCGGCCATGCCCGCCAGCATCCCGTCGGGCTGGCCGCTGCCGAACCCGTCCGGGCCATTGACGTACGGTCGCCGGGTGAGCGCGCGGACCGTGGCGCGCCCGCCCGATGCCCAAGGGCCAAGATCGCGCGACACGCCGAGCAACGCCAGCGTGTTCGAGGCGCCGTCGGGGATTTCGTCGGGGCGTACCGCGCGGGCGAAGCCGAACACGCCCGCCCGGGGGTCGTCCGCCGGCAAATCCCCCGCGTCGGGCCCCACGCCCGCCACGCCCACATAGTGCGTGACCGGGAATCCCGCCTCGGTCATCCGTTGGGCGATCAAGGGATTGACCACCGTGTCGAGCCGTCGCTGGGCCACGGACCGGTTCTGGGGGCTGTTCCAGGAATAGGCGGGATCGAGTTCCTTGCGCCACTCGCGATGGCCGAGGTAAGGCAGCGCCAACGCGATCCAGCTTAGTCGGGTCGAGGGAGGCAAGAGGGCGCCGCCTCCCGCGCCCGGCGGAAACCGGCCCTCGGCCTTCGCGTGCGCCTCCAACCCCGTCAGGACGCGGCGATAATTCCCTTCGTCGACGGCCAGGCCCGCCTCGAGCCAGTCGGCGCGGATCGCCGCCGGGCTATCCAGGGCCGCGGCCGCCAGACCGGGCAGCCGGTCCTGCCAATCGACGCGCAGCCACACGGCGGCCTCGGCCACCTCCCATCGTGCGGCTTGAAGCGCCGTCTTGCCGTATTCGAGCAGGGTCTCGTAGCGGTCGGCCGACTCAGC
>JANLFZ010000227.1:1050-9749 GCA_024653385.1 Thermoguttaceae bacterium
CAGCCCGGATCCGGCCGGCCTGGACCTTCTTCGCCAAGGCCGCCTTGAGTCCGTCGAGCGACGATCGCGCGGCCGGCACGAGTTGATCGATCGCGCCGCGCACTCGGTCGGCGGCGCTTTCGCCGTCGCACAGCAGCACGACGGCGGTGGCCGGCCGCGGTGCGCCGCGCAACACCACGCCCACCCCCTGGGGCGATTCGCACACCGTGTGCCACGACTCGCGCCCGGCCGGCCAGACATCCAACCATGCGGCAGGCAGGGACCAGCCCGCCTGGCGCGCCGCCGCCAGATCCAAGAGCGCGAAATGGCCTTCCCACGTGCCGAGCTTCAGAAGCCGCTCGATCGGGTCGCTCTTGAGCTTCGCCGGGCCTTCGGCCGAGACCTCGCGGAGCAATTCGACGGGCCCCGTCACCAGCGTTCGGTCGTCCAGAACCGCGAACGGGTGCGACCAACTCGCCTTGGAGAACCGGCGGCAGACGGTGCTGGCCAGCGTCAGGCCGCTGGACTCGCCCGCCTCGCGAAGCCGCGCGGTCGTTTGGGGTTCCTCCAGTTCGATCAGCACCACCGCCTGTTCGCGCCACGCGGCCAGATCACAGGCGGCCCAAGTCAACCGCCGCACCCCGGCGCGCTTCAGCCCGAAGGTTTCCAACACCCTTCCTGCCACGTCCCTCCACACCGGCTCGGCAGCGCCAAGCAACTGCTCGACCCATTCATGCTCGGGGATTTCGGACATGCGCAGGCTGACGAGGCACCTGGTTTGGCTCGGCAACCAGCGGCGGTCGAATTGCCGTGGCGGGGGTTCGGCGGCGGCAGGCGGAGGCGGTTGCTCCGGCGAAGTCGCAGGTTCGATCGTATCGGCGACGGCCTCGGCCTCGGGTTGCTCGTCTCCCGTCGAGGAGAGCACGGCCCAAGCGGCAACCGCCACGGCAAGCGCCACGACCGGTATGGCCGCAACCAATAGCTTGCCCAGCGCCACGCCGGGCACCATCCGCGCCACGGCGCCGCTCTCGGCGGACGTGCATGGAATCTGGTTGGCAACGGCGGGCGGTTGGATGGTTCGCTCGACACCGAGCCCCTCTGCCGTCTTCGCCTGTGTCGCGGCGCCCGGGGTGGTCAGATCGCTTGGGGAACAAGACGTCGGGCTTTCTTGCGCCGAGTTCGGCTCGAGAATTTCCGTGGCGGCCGGCGCAGCAGGGGGTTTTGGTCTCCACCCCTTGGGTGGAATCACCTCGACCATGCTGCCGCAGCGCCCGCACGGAAGAATGGCGCCGATGGCTGCCTCGTCGCGCACCGCGAGCGTGCGCTGGCAGGTGGGGCAGACGATGGAGAAAAGGTACGGTTCCACTGTTCCGGCTGCGCGCGAGAGAACCCAGTCGGCTGGGGATTCGCGGAAGTCGCGATTCCGTGTCGGTGCTCCGGGCCAACCTGGAACACGCTTCCCGACACCGATCCATCCCAACTTCCAATTCTAGAGCGCGATTGCCGTCGACCGCCAGCGCTTCGGCCCGCCGAGTTTCCGAATTTGCTTGCTTCCGCGCAACTCAGGGGCGGTCGCATGAGGGGCCGTCGGTACGTTGGCGAACCTCAACAGCGCGGCGTGGCGGCATCCAAAGGGCATGATTCGGCGCCTGAGTTGGCCCACGTGCGTTTGTGCAGGCTTCCCAGGGGCATGAGCAAGAAGGCCAGCCACCAGAAATCCCACCAGTTCCACCCGGCCGCCCGGAGACCTCCGTAGGACCACACGCCCCATGCGACGCATGCAAACAGCAGTGCGTAGGGCGCAAGCATGAGCTTCCAATAGGGGGTCTGCGGGAAACGCCACGGTGCAAAGAAGACGATCGCGACCACCGACACCCCAGTGAGAATCACGCCAACCACCCCTTGCTCGATTCGGTGCTGGAACAGGAACACCAGGGACAGAGCAAACACCCAGATGAATCCTCCGATCCAACCGGCAGTCCATCCGATTTTTTCGCCTGTTCTCGTTTGCATGGGGATCGCGTCGCTCATAGGGATTACCTCTCTTTACCGGGTTGTGCGGGGTCTTGTCGTGAGGCCCTCAGTAGATCTCGATGCTCTTGACGACCCCGCCGCCGGCCGCATTCGAGCCGTTTAGGCATCGCGTCGCGGCTTCCAAGAGGTCTTGTGGAGGGAAGTTTCTGGGAGGCATGGCGACCGTGGCCACGCCCACGCCCAGACTCACCGCGTGGCGTTTGGATCGGTTGGGTTCCTGGCTATGCCGACGGAGCCGATCGAGCAGTTGGTTCGCTAGTCCGACCGCGGCACGGCGTTCGCAGTCGGGCAGAAGCACGGCGAATCCGGCCTCGCGGAAGGGAAGGCAGTGGACCGACGGATGGTCCAACCCACGGCACGCGCGCTCGACAAAGAGCAAGAGCCGTTGGAAGCCCTCGACTCCGCGGGTGAGAACCAGCTCGTTCACGTCGCAGAGTTCGACCAAGAGCAAGCTTAAGGGGCACCGCAACTGCCGGCAGGCCGCCACGGCCACGGTGAGCCCGTTGAGAATCGATGTCTCGGCATCGATCGCCGGTGGTGTGGCGACGAGCTGCGCGGCGGAAGGGCCAGCGGCCTCGGCCGGCGCCGGCTTCGAACACGGCGCGGTGGCGGTCTCCGGCGCGACGCGCGGCACATACTGCTGCACCGCCGCGGAAAGCCCACGGATCTCTTCGAACAGTGCCTCGCCATTGCGGCGGGCGATTTCTTCGGCGGCTGCCTCGGCCGTCGCCGCAAGCCGGGCATGGGCGCGCGCCAGAACCTCGGCGTACGCCGGTCCTTCCGTCAGGCGAACCGAGAGCACCTCGGCCAGTTGATCCACCTTGCGCTCGAGGCCATCGACCAACCGTTCGAGTTGCTCCGGCCTCAGTGCGTGGTCGCGCAAGCCGACGGCCAAGAGGTCCTTCAGTTTCTCCGGATGGTCGTCCACGAGCACCCGGGCCACCAGGTCGGCCACCTCGACGATTTCCGCGGTGCGTTTCGTGGCGGGCGAGAGCGTGCGGCCGGCCGCCTGGGCCCGGGCGGGGTTGATCGCGTCGACCAGCGCGTCCGGCAATCGCCACCGGCTGAGCAACTCGGCGGTGACCGTCACATGATCGAACCCCAGGGCCTGAGCCTCGAGCGCCGCGATGTCGCCGCCCCAAGCCCGGGCCTTCTCGAGAAATGCCTGGTAGTACCGGCCCAGCTCCTGGATCAACAGCAGCATCCCCAGGTCGCAAAGCAGCGCCGCGATAAACGGTTCGTCGCCCGGCTGGCGCCACACGGTCTCGCTGATTTCTCGGGCGGCCACGGCCCGGGTCAAGGTGCGACGCCAGTACCAGTCCAGGATCTCGCACGCCACGCCCTGAAACAGGCCGGGCGGCAAGCTGAAACCCAGCACGAGGAGCTTTAGCGGCTTGGTGCCCAACAGGGCCAGGGCTTGGTTCAGATCCGAGACCTCGCGGCTGAGCCCGAACAACGAGCTGTTCACCACGCGGAGAATCTTGGCCGTCAGCGCCGGATCGTTCTCGATGCACTCCTTCAGCGCGCGGGTATCGACGTGCGGGTTGTCGGTCAGCTCGAGCACGCGCATGGCCACGACCGGCAGCGAGTAGAGCTGTTGTGATCGCGCTAGAAGTCGGTCGAGGGCGTCGGTGTGTGTCGTCATGGCCTCGTGGAAGCAGACCCCGCCATCTCAAGCCTAGGTCAGGGCCTGCAACCCTACAAATTCACGAGACTTGCCCGGGCCACGAAGCACTGCGAACCGGTTGGCCGGCCTTTACCGGTAAGACACGAAGGCTCGTCCGAGGGGAGAAACATCGCGAAAAGAGCCCAGCGAGCGCAAGATCTCCCTCTTAAGAGTGATGCGCTAGCCTCGCGGGGGGGCTCATGGGCTTCGGTCGGCCTTGGCGAGGTCGCCGAGCATGGCGAGCAATTCGTTGGTAATCAGCACCGAGGCGTCTTCTTGCACCCGGCAGGTGCCCAGCCAGGTCTCGTAACCGCCCAGTCGGTGCTGCTCGGGAGTCGGCAGGTAGCCGTTGTACCCGTTGGCCACGCCGATCACCATGGTCCGCGGAAATGGGCTTCGCTTCTTGAGGCCCAGGCCGATCTCGGCGAAGGTCTCGAAGGGGATGGCGCAGACGCCCAAGTCGCCGATGCGCAGAGCCTGGAGGGGAACTTGAAGCGTGGCCGGCCCCTCGGCCAGCGACAAGGTGCGCCGGGCATACGCGTCGGCCAGGGGCGGCAGTTTGGCCCGCTGGGCTTCGTCTTGGATGGCCAGGACGCGCTTTGCCGCCGCGATCTGCTCCGCCGTGGGCCGGCGCATGCGCAGCGTGATCTGGCGCTGGAGCATGCCCAGCCGCGCGTCCGGGCGGTGCGCGGTGATCTTCGATCGGGCGTGCCACGCGGCGTCGGCCGCTTTTCCCGCGACAATGCGGATCTGCTCGAATGGCGCGCGCGGCGGCCGGTTCACGAGGAACGGGATGTTGTTGATATCGCCCGACGTCCCGTTGGACATCATCGCCACGAAATCCTCGCCCGCGCCGACGCGCCATCGCATCAGCCGGGCGAACTCGCCAAAGTAGTCGGCCGACACCATCGCCTTGGGCGTCCCGCCCACGTAATGCAGCGAGTAGTTCGCCAATAGCGCCAGCGGCTTGCGCGATTTCGCGTCCTGCACCGAAAGAACGGTCACGTCGGGATCGGTCGGTCCCGCGGGCCGGTCCAGAACGTCGGCCGTGGTGGGCGGGTTCATTTTGACCCGATCCATGCCGCCAAACGGGTTCGGCGGCATCTTGCCCGGCTTGAGGAACCACCGCCGGTTGAAAACCTCCTCGGGCAGGGGGTGGGCGGCGGCGCCAATGGCCGCCGGAGTTCGCCTCGCGTGCGCTTGGACGATCGACTCGGCGATCCCCTCGACGAGGACCTTCCGGTACGCGACCGCGGGTTCCGGACCTTTCGTGGCGTTCGACTCGGGCGCACTGTGCGTGTGCGTGGCCGCCACCAGCACCTTCTCGGGCGCAATGCCGCATCGCTGCGCAGCCAGCCGCTTTGCTTCCTCAGCGGTTTCCCGGGCGATTCCCAGATTGTCGACCACCACGACCGCCAGCACGGTCGCCCCGTCGTCCAGCACCAAGGCGCGGGCGTGAAGCGGATCGTGGGCGCCTTCGGCCATGTTGGCGCTGAAGCCGCCGGGCATGTTCAGCGGGAATTGCTTCGGGGTGATATCGACGGCCGCAGCCCCCGCGCGGAGCAACGGCGGTTTCTCGGCGGACTGCGCCAAGCAGCACGCCATCAGCGCCAAAGCGGCAACCAAGGCACCCCGAAACACGACGGAACACGGCGGGTTTCTCATCGTCGTTCTCCCTCCTCGCAATCACTAGGCTGCGGCGGTCTCGGCCAACGCTTGCCGTGCCGCCTCGATCGTGGCGTCGATGTCGGCCTCGGTGTGCGCCGCCGAGACGAACAACGCCTCGAACTGGCTGCACGGCATGTACACGCCGCGCTCGACCAGGCCCCAGAAGTATCGGGCATAACGCTTCGTGTCGCAACGCGAAGCCGTGTCCCAGTCGGTGACCGGCTGGGAAGAGAAGAACAGGGTCAGCATCGACTCGCACCACCCCACCGAGCAGGCGACGTCGGCGTCGCGCGCGGCTTGCTCCAATCCGCCGACCAGACGCGCCGCCAGCGCATGCAGCCTGGGATAGGGGTTTTCGTCGCGCAGGACCTTCAAGGTGGCAATGCCGGCCGCCACGGCCAGCGGATTGCCGCTGAGCGTGCCGGCCTGAAAGACCTTGCCGGCCGGGAGCACATGGTCCATGATCGCGGCCGGGCCGCCGTAGGCCCCTACCGGCAGCCCGCCCCCGATGATCTTGCCCAGGGTCGTCAGGTCGGGCGTCACGCCCAACAGCGACTGCGCCCCGCCGTAGGCCACGCGAAAGCCGGTCATCACCTCGTCGAAGATCAACAGCGCGCCGTACTGGCGTGTCAGTGTCCGGGCGGCCGAGAGGAATTCCTCGCTAGGCTTGACCACGCCCATATTCCCCACGACCGGCTCGAGGATCACCCCGGCGATCTCTTGCCCATGGCGCTCGAACGCGGCGTGCAAACCAGCCGCGTCGTTGTAGCGCAGCACCAGGGTATCGCGCGCGGTGCCGCAGGTCACGCCCGGGGAATTGGGCGCCCCGAGCGTCGCGGCCGAGCTGCCTGCCGCCACCAGCAGGCTGTCGACGTGGCCGTGGTAGTTGCCGGCAAACTTGACGATCACGTCGCGGCCGGTGTAGCCCCGGGCCAAGCGGATCGCGCTCATCGTGGCCTCGGTCCCCGAGTTCACCAGCCGGACCTTCTCGATCGAGGGCACGGCCTCGATCACGAGTTCGGCCAACTCGCTTTCCGCCTCAGTCGGGGCGCCGTAGCTGGTGCCCCGGTGCAGGGCCCGCGTCACGGCCTCGACGACCTTCGGGTGCCCATGCCCGAGGATCATCGGCCCCCAGGAACCGATGTAGTCGATGTACCGGTTGCCATCGAGATCGTAAAGGTATGCGCCTTGGGCGCGGTCGATGAAGATGGGATCGCCGCCAACCGCCCCAAACGCGCGGGCAGGGCTGTTGACACCCCCTGGCATGAGGGTCTTGGCCCGGGCAAAGGCGAGTTGGCTCTTCGTGCGTGACATGACGTGGGCTCGGTGGGAGGAATCGAGACGCTCGGCGGCAGTAGTTGTCCGCAGACTACATGTATAAGACGCGTCGCGTACGCTGCCTAGATGCCCGGAGGACGGCCTTCGACTGAGAAGCAGGTGAAACTGGGCAGTCTCAAGAAGGACGCCGCTCGTGACGGGGACGGCGTTTCGCCGATTCATACCGGCGTACAAACGTACAAGACTTGCGGTTCGAAGCGGTTGTTGTTCGGGAGAGGCATTGGTATACTTACGGGTTCCCCGCCGGTCTGCCGTCAAGGTCCCTCACCGTGAGGAACCCTGGCCGGAGGGGACCGGCTCTAACCCGTCTTGTTATGGTCAACCGAAACCTGATTCGAGGCTTTGATCTCACCGAAGAAGAATGGAACCAGGAGTTGACTTCCGCCTTGGAAGGCACTCCGCCGGCGGAGATCGACTGGGGCGGCGAGGAAATCACACCCAACCAGATCGTCCAAGGGCGAGTCCTGCGAACCGATAAGGACTTCGTGCTGGTCGATGTGGGCTACAAGAGCGAGGGGGTGATCCCCTTGAGCGAGTGGGACGAGGGCGAGGCGCCCCCGCAGCCCGGCCAGCCCATCGAGGTGCTCGTCGAGGACATCGAGGACACCTTCGGCCAACTCGACGACACTCGCGGCATGCTCACGCTGAGCAAGCGCAAGGCCGAGAAGATCAAGGCCTGGATGAAGGTGATGGAGACCGTCCACGAGGGGGACACGGTCACGGGCGTGGTCGCCCGAAAAATCAAGGGCGGCCTCTTGGTGGACATCGGGGTGAATGTGTTCCTCCCGGCCAGCCAGGTGGATATCCGGCGGCCTGCCGACATTGGCGACTATATCGGCAAGCAGATTCAGTGCATCGTCTTGAAGATCGACGAGGCGCGGCGGAACATCGTCGTCAGCCGCCGCGCGCTGATCGAACGCGAGCGCGAAGAGAAGAAGCGGAAGCTCTTGGCCGAGTTGAAGGTCGGCGAGCTGCGCAAGGGGGTCGTCAAGAACATCGCCGACTTCGGCGCGTTCGTCGATCTGGGCGGCATCGACGGCCTGTTGCACATTACCGACATGAGTTGGGGTCGGATCAACCATCCGTCCGAGATGGTCTCGATCGACCAGGAGATCGAGGTCCAGATTCTTCATATCGACTACGAGAAGGAGAAGATCGCCCTGGGCCTGAAGCAGAAGCAGGCCAGCCCCTGGGAGAACGTCGCCGAGAAATACCCCGTCGGCACGCGCCACAAGGGCGTCGTCGTCAACGTGATGAGCTACGGGGCCTTCGTGAAGCTCGAGGAAGGCATCGAAGGGCTCGTGCACATCAGCGAGATGTCGTGGACCAAGCGGATCAGCCATCCCAGCGAATTGGTCCAGATCGACGACGAGATCGAAGTCGTGGTCCTGGGCATCAACAAGGAAAAGCAAGAGATCTCGCTGGGCATGAAGCAGACCCAGGACAACCCCTGGGACCATGTCGCCGAAAAGTACCCGCCGGGCACCATCGTCAAGGGTACGGTGCGCAACCTGACGAACTATGGGGCCTTCATCGAGATCGAGGAAGGGATCGACGGCCTCTTGCACGTCAGCGACATGTCGTGGACGCGCAAGATCAGTCACCCCAACGAAATGGTGGAAAAGGGGCAGCAGATCGAGTGCCGCGTCATCTCGGTCGACCAGGCCCGCCGCCGGATCGCCCTGGGACTCAAACAGATGAGCGAAGACCCCTGGGCCGACGACATCCCGAAGAAGTACTCCCCGGGCCAGGTCGTCACGGGGACCGTCACGAAGATCACCAACTTCGGCGTGTTCGTCGGTCTGGAGAACGGCCTCGAAGGGCTGTTGCACATCTCCGAGTTGGCCGACCACAAGGTCGAGAACCCCGAGGATGTGGTCAAGGTCGGGCAGCAGATCGAGGTCAAGATTCTGCGCGTCGACCGAGACGAGCGGAAGATCGGGCTGTCGCGCAAGCGGGTCGAGTGGGCCGAGGAAGAGGCTCAGGAGCGGGCGGCTCCCTCGCAGGCCGCGCC